>CAYOZW010000059.1:0-15259 GCA_964408495.1 uncultured Eubacteriales bacterium | reverse complement strand
ATGACAATCTCCTCGAGGAGCTCCGCCTCCTCGGTGGTGAACCCGAACTTGGCCGTGTTGTGCCGGATCTTCTCGAGGAGGACGCTGTTCGAATTGATGGCGTTCTGGTAGTAGACCAGACTCTTCTGCAGGGTGAAAAGGTTGATCAGGAAGCGGTTCTCCATAGCCCGGTTGATCTTCTGCTCGACCTCCTCGGTCAGGAGGTTAATGATCTTGAGGTGCTCAAGGAAATGAAAGATCGACCGGTAGATGAGCTTGAGCAGGACTTGGCGGGGTGATCCCACTTTGAGAAACTGCTTCCCTTCGAAAAGGTTCGTATCCTCGGTCGTAACGATGATGAGGAACTCTCCGAAAAAGAAAACGCCCAGGGTGATGGCCTTGAAAAGAAGTTGGTCCTCACCCGAATAGCTCTTCGGCCGTTTGAAAACAATGGCGATGTGGTTGGGCTCGGATTCCAGCCGGGCCAGCTCGTCGGGGTCCAGGGACGAGTTCAGCGTATGCTCATCTACACCGTATTTGTCGATGAGCAGGCGTCTTTCCGTGTCGTCAGGGCTGACGAACAACATGATCTGGCTCTTTTCTTCGGCAGTCTCTTCGATTTTGTTGTTGATGATCTGATATCGTTTCAGCATGGCCAGCCTCCGTTCTAGACTTAGGACGATCTTTTCAGCCCCCTATTCTTATCCAAGACGGCATCCAAATCAAGGCAACCGGGGGGGAGTTCTTTTTTTTAGCGGCAGAGGCAAGTTTCCGGATAGTCGGCCATCTTGGGGATGAGATCGGCCGCCAGAAATTCATCAATCTCACCCAAATCTTTGAGTCGGCCAAAGACCGACTCCAAAAGCGAGCGGTTTTGTTCCGGATCATAAGCCATGAAATTCCGGCTTAAGTTTCTTGATGCCTCCGTATCGACGGGCTGCATGAGGCCCGGGCTTTTGCAGGAAAAATCCAGGGAGTCCAGGCTGATGATCTTCAGCCGGCGATGCGCCCTGGTTTTGTAAAAAATAAGGCGCCGGGGCAGGTAATAGACGATGCTCCACTGGGTGTCATTCTGCTCGACGGATTTCAACACGGTAAATGCATGGTCCGGCAGGGGCCGCTGGGCCGGCAGTCGATAATCTTCCAGAAGAGTTGCCGCCCGGACAAATCTCTCCAGGGATTCCGGTCCGTTCGAAACAACCCGGTTGCCGCCGAATCCCCGGTGGAGCCTGAGGGTCCGGAGCGACTCCTCATAACTGTTATTGCTCAGGACGGGCACCGGCAGGTCATCGCCGGAATAATAGGTCATCTTCCCGCCCGCGCACTCGATGACGGCCGCGTTTCCCTTGCGGTCGAGGACAAGATAATGAAGCCTCAAGAGAAGCGGTAAGATCCTCAGCCGCGGGTCATCCTTCAGCACCTCCTTGACCGAGCGATGGTTGTCGAGGTGATACTGGACCCACTGGAACTCGTTGAGGGTGAGGGGGCTTTCGGAAGGACGACAACCTTCCCCAGCGTTCAATTCCTCGATGACCAGCCCGGCCTCATTCATACCCCCCAGGGGGAATTCCCGGCCGAACTGGTTGAAGGTCACGCTGCCGTATTTCGAGGTCCAGCGGAGCGGCGAGGCCGTCCCGGCGCTGAAGGCCTCTTTGCTCATACCCCGCTTGTTAGCGAAGACAAATCCGTCCCCGATCGCCCAGTCGAGATTCTTGGCCAGGAGAATGGTCCCCCCACCCCGCATGACGAAGGCGGTGCAGGCTTGGGTCGGGCGGAAGCCGAGCGCTGTCAGGAGGCAAAAGATGAATGCGACGGAGGCCTCGCGGATTGTTCCTTTCATAAAGTCATCTCGGCAAGTGTATCGATCTTTGGAAGGAGAGTATGAGACCTATCGAGGATGTCAAGAGAATAGCTGAATATCGAGGTTGTAGCCGTTTGAGCAGGCTGAAGAGTCGCCGCGAGCAGCTCTAGCTAGGCGCTGGAATCGCCGCCTTCGCCGGTGCCTGATTCCGTGCCGGATTCTGCGCTGGATTCTGCGTCGGATTCGGTGCCGGGCTCAGCGCCTGCTCCCGTCTCCTCTATCAGTTTGCCCTGACGACGGAGTCGTTTTTTCTCCTGCTTGCGCAGGCGGTTCAATTCCTTGCTGCGCTTTGCGCTCTTATAAGCTCGTCTGCTTTTTGCCAAAAGTCCTCCTTCAATTTTTTTTTATCATAGCACAACTTGGAAAGAATGGACAAGGCTAGGACGATAAAATCCTGTTGATTTCCGGGTAGCGAAAGCAACTGACCAGATGATCGTTGACCAGGCCAGTCGCCTGCATATGGGCGTAGATGACGGTCGGGCCGACGAACTTGAAGCCTCGCGCCTTGAGATCCTGGCTGATCAGGTCGGAAAGCGGAGTTTCTGCGAGCATGTCCCGGAAGCTCCGGAGGCGGGTGCGGACGGGCTTCCCATCCACGAAACCCCAGATATAGCGGTCGAAGGTCCCGAACTCCTTCTGGACTTCGAGGAAGCGGCGGGCGTTGTTGACGGCGCCCAGGATCTTCAGCCGGTTGCGGATGATCCCGGCATCGGCCAGCAGCCGGCGGATATCACGCTCCCCGTAGCGCGCCACCCTGGCCGTGTCAAAACCGTGGAAAGCCCGGCGGAAATTCTCCCGTTTGTATAGGACCGTCCTCCAGCTCAGCCCCGCCTGCATGCCTTCGAGGACCAGGAACTCGAAGATCTTGTCGTCATCATGGAGGGGCACTCCCCACTCCAGGTCGTGGTAGGAGGCCATCAACTCGTCGCCGTCGCCCCAGCACCTGGCCCGCTTGCGTTTCGGCATTGTGACCGACCTTTATGGCGGCCCTCGCTCAGGCTTTTATCGCCCGAAGGTCGATCCGGGAGAGGTCGTCTGTGCCCAGGCCCTTGGCGGCGCAGGCGGCCACATGGGTTGAGATCGAGCGGATAGAGTCGAGTCCCTGGGATTGCCTTTTTTCCTCAAGGATGTCGAGACCGACCCGGTCCATGGCCACGGGGTCCCGGCTGAAGAAGATCCTATTATCCATGGCAATCTGGGCGCCGACGACACTGACGGTCGAGATCTTGGCCGCCTCCCCGATATGGAGGACCATTTTGTCCCTGAGGCAGGGAGTCGCCAGGATATCCGAGATGGCCCGGGCGCAGTAATCGATGTGGAAGCGAACCTTGTTCGTGGTCACACCCAGACCGATGTTCTTGGTGGCCCAGGTGACACCGCTGTCCTCGTTGTGCTTGAGGACGGCGATGTTGACGAGCTTGGTGATGTCCTTGGTCACGATATTGGAGAAAAACGACTTGTCCTCGTCCTCGATGGTCACGTCGTTAAATTCGTCGGCGACCTCTTCGGCGATCCGCTTGATCCCCTCGCGGTCCTCGTAGTCCATGTACAGCCGCCGGATCTCCTGTTCGTACTTCTTCGCTTTCTCGTTGCCCTGCCGGATGAGCGTCCAAAGCCAGGTCACCGAGTTAAAAATCTCGCGGTGCGTCCCCTCCCTGGTGAATCCGGCGGCGATGAGCTCGCGGTATTTCTTGAGGGTGCCGTCTTCATAGGAGACGAAGACATTCCGGTCGTAGCCCTCGACCCAGGGGACGATCGCCTCCGACTCGGTCGATGTTCCCCTGACGCGAACGCCAGTGGAGCCTTTGTTGATCGCCAAACCCGTCCTGGCGAACTCCCGGTCGATGCGGTCCCAGATAATGATGTTATTCTCCTCGACCCCGGCGCTTTTCAGGCCGGCGATGAGGGCATTGATCGAGGCCAGAGAGGAGGAAATCCTCGGCGCGCCGACGCAGTTGATCTTGATCCCGACGACGTCATCCGGGGAAAAAAGAGAGGACCAGGCATCGGCGGCGGCTTTTTGGCCGGTCAACTCCTTCATCCCCGCCGCAAAGACCCGGCTCACAACTTCAGGATTGTATTTTCCATCGCCCAGGATATCCTCGGTGGCGACCGAAACAAGGCGGCTCTTCGCCGGCGCTTTTGCAGTGTGCTTGGGCCATCCGGCGCGGCCGAGAAGGACCGTTCCGCCGGCGATAGTGACTGAATGCTTGAGAAATTCCCTACGGGTCGTTTTCATCGGGCTGTCTCCTTGACCGACAATATTAAAATCGCAAACTTTACGATGCAGAATGACCCAGGCATTATACCAATTCCCCCGCTCTGAAAGAAAACTATATTTTCCTTGGATTGTAGCAAAGATGAAGCGTTATCAAATCTTTCGATTTTCGGTCCGACTCTTGAGTTCTCTGCGCCGATCACTGCGCCGGGTTGACGACAGCGGCAGCAAAAAAAATCTCGTCCGTCCTCTATCGCGAACAGCGCAGAAGAAGGGGTGGTCGAAGATCATCGAGAATCGTTCTGGCATCCCTCGTAACATCCCAACCGCGGTCGCCGCGGCCGCCTCGGTCCCTTTTTCATCGACTTTGAGGAAGGTGCGATGCAAAACCCGGTCGATCCAGAGGTTCTCTGCGCAAATGCCGCTGAAGTCCGCTTGACGCCGGAAGGCGATTTCCATGCCCAGGGCGGACAGGGCGTTTCCGAGTGAGAATTGGGACTCCACCTTAAAACGAGCCAGGACGATATCACCCGGAGCCGGTGTTTTTCCCCGGATCGGATTTCCAGATGAGGCGGAGGAGCCCGAAACGGAAATCGGTCCCAACGAACTCTCGAGCAGACCCCTCCCGCACTTCCTGGAAATCCCGAATGCCATCCGGGTTCTTTCCTGCTCGCCTGAAAAAGCGGTTGATGATGTTCATCCGGCTCCTCCCCCGAGATGATGAAATCAGCATACACCGGACAGAGCAAGCCGGTCAACGGTCGCGCGTCCGCGACGGGCTCTTGATTGAAATCAAATCGAAATTGAAAACCCTGCGGCCGGGCCTCAATAGCTGGAAAGCGATTTCGATCCGGTTTCTGACGCGGAATTGACTGCGGGGAAACGCATTTTCTTTAGCAAAGCCTTGTACCGGGGGGCGCTTTTCAGGCTTTTCAGAAACGGGTCAACCTTGCACAGGAACATCCCGCCATCGTGCTGGGCATAGGCCCGGTCCAACCACTGGAAAGCCTGGTCGGCTTCCCCGCGGAAGGCATACACCTGGGCGACGTTATAAGCTCCCCCGGCCTGATATTTTTCGATGAACTCCGCCAGGGCCGTATCCGATTCCGTCCTCCTTCCTTGGGAATGAAAGACCATCGCCATCCCCGGAAGCCGCCAGAAGGGATCTTTAACCTGCTCCAACTCGGCCTGCGCCTCCAGGGGTTTGGCCTGGGTGAGGAGGACCAGTCCGATCAAGCTGCGCATGACCGTGTATTCCGGGACGAACTCGAGGGCCTTTTTATAAGCGGCTACGGCCTCCTCCCACCTGCCCCCATACCAATACGCCAAACCCAGGGTGGCATAAGGTTGGACACTGATCGGGTCGAGCTCCACGGCCCGGCGGGCCAGGAGAACGGCGACCTCGAAGCGGCCCATGGCCACGGCCAACTGCGCCGTTTCTACATGTCCTCTTCCGGGCTCCACGGACATCGCCCTTCGATACGAAGCCTCCGCCGCTGCCCAATCCCAGTCACAGCTCATCTGAATCCAACCGCGAACGCGCAGGGCATAAGCGAGGTCCTGGTCCAGGGCCAAGGCTTTTTTCACCGCTGACTTTGCCCGCGCATAGCCCTCTTTCGAGGGGACATAGCCCGCGCCTGCCTGAAAGGCATAGACCGCTCCGAGTCCCGCCCAGGCCCGGGCGAAACGGGGATCCAGCTTGGTGGCTTGTTCGTAATAGCAGATGGCTTTTTCCAGGCTTTCCCTGGTCTGTTGCCTATAAAAATAGCCACCCATAAGGAAAGTGTTGTATGCCTCGCTGTTTTCGGTATCTGGGGCAGATCCTCCGGTTCCCAGCAGCGTGACCTGAAGCGTCCCGGCGACCGAACGTGCTATCTCTTCCTGGACGGCAAAGATATCCTCCACATCCCGGTCGTATGTTTCCGACCAAAGATGATAACCATCGGCCACGTTGATCAGCTGGGCCGATATCCGGATGCGGGAACCGCTTTTCCTAACGCTGCCCTCGAGGACATTTTCGACATTCAACCTTTGTCCCACTTCGCGAATATCCGCCCTCTTGTCCTTAAAAACAAAGGCGGATGTCCGGGCGGGGACCTTCAGCTCTTGGATCTGGCTGAGCCTGGTGATCAGCTCCTCCGTCAAGCCGTCACAGAAATATTCCTGCTCCCGGTCGGCGCTCATGTTGACGAACGGGAGGATCGCCACGGAACTTTTCCAGGCGGTCTCCCTGACTGCGGCGCCATCTGAATCCACGGTATCTTCGTGAAGGCGGAGAAGATAATTTCCGTCTAAATAGGCTCCGGCGAGGACCAGGATCGGGACAACGATAAACTCCCATTTGATCCTTTTCCTTTTCTTTTCGCCACGAAACCAGCGCCAGGTTAGGCTGCAGAGGAGCACACAGAGGGTGCTCACGATGACGATATCTTTCAGTCTCTCGGGAAGGTGGTAATGCTCGACGAGGATAAAATGGACGATCTCATAGATCAGCCAGCCGCTGCCGACAATAGCCGCGAGAGCCCCAAGGATCCCTCGTTTTCTCAATTTGCCGAGGAACGAGCGGGACGGATATCGCTTGGTGCGGGAACCGGGATGTTTGGCAGTCGTCATCGCACTCCCTACATCGGGCCCTTGAGTTTGCTGAACGTTCGTCGGAAGAGGCGTGTCCTTTCCGTGGCCAGATGACAAGACTGTGTCTTCGGCCGACAGGGATTTATAGCCCCCGTCATTCTCACCGCCTTCGTGGCGCCGATTCTTCGAGAATACTGGCCAGGGTGATAGACTTGATCTCCGTGACGACGGTTTTTTGAAGTCGCAGCATTATCTTGCGCAGCTGACAGGTTCTGTAACCCGGACAGACGTCGGCTCGAAAGACGCACTCGGCCACCTTCACCGGCCCCTGGAGTATCCTGATCAGATCCGTGAGATAGATCTTTTCAGGGGTTCGGGCCAAGGCAAAGCCACCCCCCTTGCCCTTATAGGAGGTGAGGATGCCCTTGGCATTTAGAATCTGCAGTATGGTCCTTAAAAATGGGTAAGGGATTTTCAGCTTCCGGGAAAGCTCTGTAACGGAGACACGGCCATTTTCATTTTTTGCAATGAATAGGAGCGCCTTGACGGCGTAATCCGTTTCCTTTTTTATGAGCTTAATGGCCTACCTCTTCCCTTTCTTCTGAGCGAGAGCGGCCGGGATGTGGACGAGATGACACTTGTGGCAGCTCTCCATCCCGATGCCCATGACGAGTTTTCCGACTTTTTCGGAAGAAGACTCGGCCGCCGCTTTTTCCAGGTCATCCATCATCGATCGGACTTTCCCGTCCACATAATATTTTCTTTTGTCCTGGCCGTGGCATTCCTGGCAGGTGCCCGCCATCGCCTCAAACCTGGCCTTGAATCCTTGAAACTGCTTTTGGGCATTCTCGGTCTGGCCTTGTTCGAGATCCGCGCCGATGCCGGAAAAATTGATGTCGAGGAAAAGCATCAACCTGTCCAGGCCCACTTCCCCTCCCGTCAGGGGATCCTTGGTCTTTATTTTCCGGAAGTCCGGCCAGCCATATCGGAATTGGACCGGCGCCATGTATTCGACGTGGCAGGTCGTACAAACTCCGCCCACCTTCTCGACGGCGGCCATAACCCTGCCCTGGTCGCCGGCTTTCAAGGAAGACCAGAGTTCATCCAGAGGAGCAAGCGGATACAAACTCTTCCAATCAGGGACCAGGCCTGACAACTCGACATATTGAGCCTTGAATTTCTGGAAACTCGCTAAGACATTCTCCAAGTCATTCTCGAACAGGTCGCCCAAGAATCCCCCGAAGGATTCAGCCAAGCCGATCATCTTGATGAGATAAACCGGCCCCTGGGCCTTGGGTGGATAGAAATCCTGGAGGGCGATCGGCAGCGATTCGACCGGTTTCATTCCCATCTGATCTTCGGCGGATCTCCCCTTCTGCGAAGACAAGGGAAAGACCGTCAGAGCGGATAATGCCAGGAGAACCAAGAAACTCACGCCAAACAAGTCCCGTTTTTTCATCAATGAACCTCCATGACGCCGTTAAGCTTGCCTAATGATACTAACCTAATATCATTTTGTCAAGAGCTGATCTCAGCATGGGAAACCGGCGGGAAATAGGTCGTTTTATCCGGACAGACGCCGGAAGCAGCCACCCCGTCCAAATTGACTTCGCTGCGCCTCTTCTCTATGCTTCTATCCATAGAGAGAGCATTCAGCCATGAACTGTCAGAAGTGCGGGTTCGACAATCCCTCCGGACTGACATACTGCGGAAAATGCGGGACCCGGCTCCCCCCTTCCTCTGACCTCGCCGCGTCATCGACAAAAACCCTGGAACGGCCTCAAGCATCTCTCCCCCGGGGACATCTCCTTGCCGACCGCTTCGAGATCCTCGAAGAGATAGGCTCCGGCGGTATGGGTACGGTCTACCGGGTGATGGACCGCAAAATCGGCGAAGAAATGGCCCTCAAGATCCTAAAATCCGAGGTCGCCGCGGATCACCACATCATCGAACGTTTCAAAAACGAACTGAAGGTCACCCGCCGCATCACCCATAAGAACGTCTGCCGGATGCATGATATCCACGAGGACGGAAATACGATTTTCGTCACCATGGAATACGTGTTTGGCGAAGACCTGAAAAGCCTGCTTAGCCGAGCAGGTCGTCTCTCTGTGGATAAGGCGCTTTATTTTGCGGGGCAGATCGCCGACGGACTTTCGGAAGCTCACCGCCTGGGGATCGTCCACCGGGACCTCAAGCCCCAAAACATCATGATCGACCGGCAGGGCAACGCTAAGATCATGGACTTCGGGATCGCCCGGCAGCTTGCGGGGCCGGATCTCACCGGAGCGGGAATGATGATCGGGACTCCGGACTACATGTCTCCGGAGCAAGTGGACGGGTCGGCGGTCGATCCGCGCACCGACATTTACGCTTTTGGCGCGATTCTCTATGAAATCATCGTCGGCAGCCCGCCGTTCGAGGGGGATAGCGGCCTCAGCGTGGCCCTGAAGCACAAAACAGAGATGCCCCGGCCTCCGCGCCAATCAAATCCCCAGATTTCAGAAGCGCTCGATCGCCTGATCCTGAAATGCCTGGCCAAGAAAAAAGAACAGCGCTTTCAGAACACAGAGGAGCTTTTGGCGGGATTGAGAGCCGTCCATGCAGGCGTCCCTCTCACACAATCGGCCCCGACGGAGAAAGCGGCCACGAGATTGACGGCCTCCGAACGGCAATGCATCCGGTCGATCGCCGTCCTGCCGTTCAAAGACCTGAGCCCTCAACACGACCAGGACTACTTTTGCGAAGGGCTGGCCGAGGAATTGATCAACGCCCTCACCCAGGTCAAGGACCTGAAGGTGGCGGCCAGGACATCGTCATTTTTCTTCAAGGGCAAAGAGGAGGACATCCGCGAGATCGGCCGGCGGCTGGATGTCGCCTCCATTCTCGAAGGAAGTGTGCAGAAAGTAGGTAATCGTCTCCGCGTCACCGCCCAGCTCATCTGCGTTGCGGACGGCTATCATCTCTGGTCGGACCGTTTTGATCGGAAAGCGGAGGATATTTTTTCCGTCCAGGATGAAATCTCGCTCGCCGTCGTCGAAAAACTGAAGGTCGAGCTGCTGGAGGGGGAAAAAGAGAAGGTCACCAAGCGGCACACCCAGAACAAAGAAGCCCACCGGCTCTATCTCAAGGGACGATACCATTGGAACCGACGTTCTCCCAAGGACATGATCATGGCGGTCGACTGCTTCCAGCGGGCGATCAACAAGGACCCGGAATTCGCCCTCCCTTACGTCGGGATCGCCGACGTTTTCAACATGTTGGCGGAGTTCGGGTTCATTCCTCCCCGGGAAGGCTATCTTAAGGCCCGCGCCTTGCTCCGGAAGGCTCAGGAGATCGATGATTCGCTCAGTGAGCTTTATTCTTCCCTGGCCTTGATCACCTATTGTTACGACTGGGACCTGCCGGCGGCTGAGCGCCTGGCCTGCCGGAGCATTGAGCTTAATCCCAATAGCCTTTGGGGCCATGCCACGCGTGCGGAAATCCTGGGCACCTGGGGAAGGCTGGAGGAAGCTTTAGAGGAAGCGACGAAAGTGATCGAGCTTGATCCGCTCTTTTCCATGGTCCACGCTCTATACGGAATCATTTTGGGCGTGATGGGACGGTGGGAGGAAAGTCGCGATATACTGCTCACATCCCTGGCCAAGGAGCCGGATAATCCCATGCTGAATCTCTGGTTGGGGATGGCTTTTATAAACAAGCCGGCATTGCCCAGAAAAGCCATCGAATATATCCGGAAAGCCGCCGATTTCGGCGCGACCCTTGCCTATGGCTATCTGGGTTTGGCTTACGCTATGGCCGGACAGAAAGACGAGGCTCTGCGCTGTCTGAAGAAGCTTGAAAGGATCGAAAAAGAACCGTTCATTCCTCTTGCGCTGAGACCTCTCCTCTATCTAAAACCCGGTCTGCGGCATTTCCGCTCGTTCAAAAAGAAATACGTTCCGGCCTATCTCAAGGCCCTCGTTTTCCTTGGGCTTAACAGGCAGGAGGAGGCGCTAACTCAGTACGAAGAATCCAGTCGGGCGAGAGACTATCTCATCCCGGTCACTCTTGAAAAAGACATGGGCTACGACCTGCCTTGGATAGAAGAATTCGTCTCTTCCGCGAGATACCAGGCACTCAGGGCGAAAATCAAGAGATAGCCGGGACTATTACTTCTTTTCTTTCCTCTCGTCCCGAATGCTGTCGGCAAGTTTTTTCACGAGGTCTGGAGGCGCCCCCTTATCGATTGGGCCGCTGATCTTCAGAGTGATGCGGCCGGATTCTTCGTTGAATTCGGGGTCGAGAGTGAAGCCTTCGGGCAGGTCCTTCTTCACTCTGGTCACAATTCTCTCATAGGTTTCGCGGCTCTTCTCGCCGGGATCAATCTGGTAATACAGCTGGAACGATCCCTCCCTGTCCGCGACCACCTTGATTGTGTCCTTCCGGGCGCCTTCCGCAATATCCACCGTGACTTCCCTGGCTACTTCCTCGTCGCCCACTTTCTTGGCGATGGTGTAAACGACCGGCTTGTCCTCGAGCTTTACCGCGATTGTCGAGAGTTCCTGGCTCATCTTCTCCAGTTCTTTTTCGAGGTCGGCCAATGCTTCGTCCACTTCTTTGAGGTCGATTTTTTTCTCCTCAACCTCTTTCAGCTTCTCCCGGATCTCGCGGAGCTTTTCCCGGATCTCCTGATTCTCGTCGCTTCCCACCCAAGCGATGTTAGGCGTCGCGAGCTCACCGACCTTTACAGAAACGGGGAGGTCTTCCAGGGCGATCTTGACCGCCTCGCTGACATCGACGTCCGGCTTCACGTTCAAATAGAAGGATTTTCCATCTTTTCCGACCTTGAGGATTTTTCCCTCTTTGATGACCTCCAGTTTATCCCCTATGATCTGCAGGTGGACGGGATCTCCTTCCAGGACCTTCACCTCTTTGCCGTCGGGCGTGATGAAGATTACCTTATTCCCGTCTATCTCTTTTATAACGATGGGTTTATCGATGACGATCGTCTTGATCTCGTCACCTTCCTGGATCTTAATCTGATACTTGTGCTTCTCCCCTTCCTTGATGGTCCAGACAGCGGCCTTCTTCGTTTTTTCTTTTTGTTCCTGTTCTTCCTGGGCTTGGAACTGTTTTTTCTTTTGCTGTTTCTCCTGTTCTTGTTTCTCCTGAGCCAGGAACTGCTCCTGCTGCTTCTTTTCCTGGGCTTTCTTCTCTTCGGTCTGGCTCTGTTCCTGAGCCTTTTCGGCCTCCTGAACAACCGGGCTTTCCAAGCCGGATGTTTTTTCAAGGACACTCGGCTCGGCATCGATGAGGGAGCCGATGGCGGCTTCCGCGTCCCCGCCCGCGGGCGTTGACGGACGGGCCATTCCGATCAGCCCCACGGCCAGGATAATTGCACAAGACAGCAAAATTTTGGTTTTCATTTTGACCTCCTGAAAATTCCATTTTTGATTGAGGATAGCGGCCAGCCTTTCGTTGAAGGCGGGTTTTCCGAAACCGAACAGCCCGAGAAGCGCTGCGAAATGGCCCTGACGGCAGCCCGCAGTCGTCTTGAAGAAAAGCAGGTTGGCGGCGTATGTCGACGGCTTGACCCCCGTCTTGAGGACCAGCTCATCGCAGGCCTCTTCCTGTTCTTTTTTCAGGCGCCGGAAGACGACCCAGCTCATGGGATTGAACCAGAACACGGCCAGGCTCATCCGGACGAGCACCATGACCAGGAAATCCGCCCGTTTCACGTGCGAAAGCTCGTGGACGAGGGCGGAACTTCGCTGCTCTTCCGACCAGGCTTCATGGCCCTTGGGAATCAGGACGACAGGCTTGATGAATCCCCAGGTCAGAGGGACAAGAACGTCACGATGGCTTTTAAGACGGACCGTCTTTCGGAGATGGAGAACGTCCAGAAAATGCTCTAGGAGAATCCGCCAGTTGGGGTCCCGGACGGTCGCCCCCTCTCGAGTCAACCGGAAGGCACCGAAGAGTCCTGCCACCAGCCTCACCAGAACAACCACGATTCCTGTCGACCAGACGAAGGGAAGAACAGATTTGAAAAAGAGATTGTATCGGCTCGATTGGTTCTGCGCCGGGCTGAGGTGAGCTGACTTTTCCGGAGTGACGGCGTAGCCAAGAGACAGGAATGATATATTCTCCTGCTCCCTGACTTCGGCTTGGTGATCGCTCCGCACATCGGCAACAGGGACCGTAGCATCAACGAAGGATGGGCTTGTCCATGCTGGCAGAATGTCTGTCTCCCAACCCAATCCGAAGTAAGGGAGAACCGGAAGCAAGAGGAGTCCGGCAAGGGAGAGCGAGAGCACGAAGTGTCTGAGCGAGGCCGACCGCTTCCGCAATAGCACCATGAGAATAAGGGCGAGGGTGAGCACGACCGTGCTCTTAATCAGGTGCTCGGCAAAAAGATGGAGCCACCCGAATTCCACGAGCCAAGCCATGATCACCGTCCTTCTTTGCGGGCCTTCTGGATGAGTTCGAGGAGCCGGCCGTAGTCCTCTGCCCTGAGGTTATCCTCGGAGATGTCGAGGAGGGCGGCCACGACGTCCTCGGTGGAGTCGTCGAAAAAAGTCTGCAGCAGATGTCTCAGGGCGCTGCGCCTGGCCCTATCGCGCGGAAGAGTCGGTGAGTAGATATAGCGGGGCCCGTCCTGGCGATGGACGAGGTGCCTTTTCTGCTCCAGCACCCGGAGCAAGGCCCTCACGGCAGAGTAACTGGGAGGGCTGGGCAGCCTCTCCAGCACTTGGTTAACAGTCGCCTCCTGGAGCGTGTAAATGATGTCCATGATCTGCCGCTCTCGCCGGCTCAGGTTCTTCTGTCCCTTCATGTTCCTTCTCTCCATCCATCCTTTCCATATGCTAATTTTCTAGCATGCTAAAATATTAGCACCCAAAAAGTCGTCCGTCAAGAGGGTATGCTGTTTTTTTAGCATTTTTTTGAAAAACGTCTTTTCGGACCTTCCGAGTTCTATAACTTTGGGCAGGGGAGAAAGGTTTCAGGGAGCGAAGGCTGGCGATCTATTTTCCCGCTTCAGAAGCGGGGAAGACCTCGAGAGCCCTGCGGTAATCTTCCATGAGCTCGTAGACGCCTCCGAAGACCTCGCGCGCCTCCTCCCCTTTCCCTGTTGTGCCCACAGCGATGTAGGTGCATTTGGCCTCCAGGAACTCAAAGTCCGTGAGCGTGTTATAAAGATCGTCCCATTTCTTTCCAAACGTGTCCTGGTAGGGAAGCTCGGAAAGCTTCCTCAGGTTCGGGATTTTCGTGCTGTCTTTGTCGATGAAAAGCGGCTGCTCCTGAAAATACTCGGCCAGCCTGGCGTGACGTTCATCTTTGGCCTCTCCCGAAAGGTATAGTTCCCGCACCCCCCTGCCGATGGTGGTCGGATGATAAAAGGTCAGGAGGGAGGTCCCATCGGCGCTTCTCTCGGCCAAATAGGGTTCGATGTCGAAATACAGGCGAGACCAGATAACGACGGGCAACCGCTTCTCTGGAGGCTCATGGAAGGTCCGCTCCAGGAAATTGTGGAAGACCTCTTTGTCCCGGGAAAGGACATCGATGATTTCGTCCTCCGACAGACCATTCTTGGAGGCGGCGATGTATCCGAGGCTCCGGGAGGTCATGATCGTCCCGTGGTTCGAGTCAGCGGACAGCCGGGTGAAGAAATCACGAATCACGCCGGCGATGTCGGAGCTCAACCGCATGTCTTCGGCATAAGATTTCCAGCCCCGCGCTTCTCCGAAAGCCAGCTTCAGGTACAAGGGAAGGCCGTTCAGCCGGAACTTGCCGAGGATGTCCTCCCGCTGGCCGTTTTGCAGGGTCCGGCCCGCATCCTTCAGCCAAAGGTCGAGAAGTTCTGCGCCCTCGCCGGCCCCCAGCGGCTCCAATCGGACCAGTCTGCCGGCAGGGAGTTTTTTCTCGAGCGCGGCCTGGCACTCTCCGGGAAGGGTAGAAACGACGAAGCGAACATGCGGAGGAAGGTCCGCAGGAAGCCAAGTCAGACTGCGGGCATTGTGGGCGTCGCCAAGCTGGTCCAGGGCATCGATAAAGAGAAAGAGAGGGCTCCCCTCTTTGGCCAGGGCCAAACGCTTTGGCAAATCTTCCGCCAGTTCTTTGTAATCCGTGGGTATGTCCGCTTCCTCTGCCTCGTACTGGCGGGACACCTGGCGGCAAAGGCTCTCCAGAAGGGCCCGGATATCAGACGAGGCCGGAGTGGCCCCGACGAACCGAAGAATAACCTCGGCGCCGGGCCGGTTTTGGCTTGCCTTCTCGATCGCCTTAGCCAGCAAGGCTGATTTCCCCGAACCCGGCTCCCCGTATATGGCCAGCGGATGAGGATCACTCCCATTGATGTAGTCGTCGATGAGCGAGAGGACTTTCGTCCGGCCGGTGAAAAATTTGGCCCGGTCCTTCCTGAAGGAGACGTGATCATCAACCTCTTTATCCAGAGGGGGCAATTCCTTGATCCTGACCACTTCTCTCAGGATCACCTGGGAGAGTGACCGGTAGACATCCTCACAAAGCCTCTCCAGGTGGTCGGTGGTGACGCCTTGCTCCCTCCAGCCCGCCTCGTATTCGAAGATGTTATCGGGCAACTTTTTCTTCAGCCTGCTCTTTAGATCCTCGAGCCGGGCCGACGC
>CAYOZW010000058.1:0-15437 GCA_964408495.1 uncultured Eubacteriales bacterium | reverse complement strand
ATTGGGCCAATAATCGCGGCGAGCGAGTTTGACGGCGGCTTCAGCTTTGCTCATCCTTTCTTTCCAGGCTCTCAAGAGCGGCCTCCTCGCCTCAACCTCACTCAGGGAGATAAGAGGCAGCGGATCCTCCGGCAAGGCCAGATCCTGGGGCGTTAGCTCAAACGGCGAGTCTGGGGCCCTGTTCAAGAGCGCGTTCAACAGGGCCGCACCGGCCACCCTTTTTTGCTCCCACATGATCAAATCGTCTTCAAGCTTGGAGAGCTCAACCTGGGCGCGAAGAACATCCTGCTGAATGCCGGAGCCGGTGGCGTATTTGATTTCGGTCACCTGGACAAACTGTTCCATCAGGGCTTTGTTTTTTTGGATCGTTTCCCGGGCCCGGTCGATAGCATATAGGTCATAATAGGCCCGCTTGACCATTTGGATGATCTGGTTGCGGACTTCTTCCTGCTGAAGCCTGACTGCGGCAGCTTCGTATGCGGCCATATCCGTAGCCAGGGCCAATTTCCCCGGAAACGGAAACATCTGCATCAAAGAGACGAGCTTTCCGGTCATCGGCTCCTGATCAAAGGCGAAGCTATTGACCGGCAGGTTCATCGTGCCCAGGGTGAGCTGCGGATCCGGCAGGGCCCCCGATTGGGGAATGGCCTTCTCGGCCGCAAGCGTCCGCTGGACCGCGGCCTCGAGCCTGGGATTATTTTCCAGCGCCTCTTTGACCAATCCCGAAAGAATAGAGTTCTCCCGAGGCCCGCTTTGAGAAAAGACTGGGGATGCATTCAAGGTGACAGCCAGGACCAGCAGACAAGTCATGGTCTTGTTCATTATTCACCCTCCCTTCTGAGCTTTATTGCGCTTGGCACGTGAATCGTCCCAGGCCTTTGGCAAGCGCCTCGGAGTTCCCTCAGACCCTGGTGTCGCGGATTCAATACTTTCTGAACTTGCGCAGGACATCGACGATCTCATTGATCTTTTTGACTCTGTCTTCCTTGGTCCCTTTGGCGAAGGAGTGGTCCACGCATCCTCTCAAGTGTCTTTCCAGGATCCTCTCCTCGACGCTCTCGATGGCCCCGACAACGGAATTGACCTGAGTCAAGATATCAACACAGTACCTCTTTTCTTCGATCATCTTCTGGATGCCGCGTATTTGTCCTTCTATTCTTCTGAGCCGCGTCAATTCCTCTTCATGGGTGGTTATTTGCTTCATGATTCAAAGCCTCCGCTTGGAATATACCATACCCCTCTATAGTATGTCAAACTAGGGAATTTTCCCTTTTTGTCTGCCGCCGTCGCGGCCGTGGGAAAACCCACCATCGTGAACGAAGGGCTCCATTGGATCATCGCCGACGCGGCAGGAGATTCCTGCGTGGTGGAGTTCGACCTCAACAGGAAGATGATCGTCATCGACAGGCCGGGGCCCTACGAGCTCATGACCAATACCGCCCTCCAGAAGGGGGAGGAATACGTGACCGGAAATTGCTGGAGATATCAGCGGGCGGAACCGATACTCGAAGCCGGGATCGCCAGCAACGATGACATGCTGAACATCATGAGCGATATCAGGCCCACTTCCGGGGGAGGCCGAACCCTATTTAACCAAGCGGGCGGCCCAGCCGCCGCCGGGGGCCAGCTTGATTTTTATCCGCTCGCCCGCCTTGATAACGAGGCTCGTCCCAGTGTAGTCGCTCGCGTATTTCGAAGCGTTCAACCCGTCTGCATAAACATCGGCCCTGTATTCCCCTTCGCCCAGAAACCCGAAGTCGACCTCAAGCTCCCGTGGCGTCCAGTCAGTCATCGCCCCGACATACCAGTCCTCCCCGCTTTTCCGGGCGACGATGATGTAGTCACCGACCTTAGCATCGATCGCTTTCGTTTCGTCCCAGACGGTCGGGACCTTGCCCAGGAAATCCATGACCTGCGGCTCACGTGCGTAGGCCGAGGGGGAATCGCAGAGCATCTGGAAAGGGCTCTCGTTGACGACGAACATGGCCAGCTGGTGGCAGCGGGTCCCCTGGCTCATCGGCTCGCTGAAGACCGGCTTGAAATTCTTCTCGACGGCGTTCCGCATCGCCCCGGGTGTGAAGTCCATCGGACCGGCCAGCATTCGGATGAAGGGGATGAGGAGGTCGTGCTCGGGGGTCACCTGGTTGCTCCACTTGCTGTACTCGAGCCCCAGCACACCCTCACGGGTGAGGATATTGGGATATTCGCGGCGCAGGCCGGTCGGCTTGAAGGCACCGTGGAAATCGACAACGAGCTTTCTCTTGGCCGCCTCGGCCGCGACCTTCTTGTAATAGTTGACGATCTTCTGGTCGTCCCGGTCCATGAAATCAACCTTGATTCCCTTGACTCCCCATTGCTCGAAGAGGTCGAGGGCCTCCGGGAGCTGGCGGTCGAGGGTCAGCCAGACGCACCAGAGGACCAGGCCGACGCCCTTCTCGCGCCCGTAGGCGAGGAGTTCTTGCATGTCGATCGTCGGGTTGGTCTTGAGGAGGTCGGCCGGGTCGGACCAGCCTTCGTCGAGGATGATGTATTCGATCCCGTACCGTGAGGCAAAATCGATGTAGTGTTTATATGTCTTCGTGTTGATCCCCGTCTCGAAATCCACTCCGAAAAGGTTGAGGGCGTTCCACCAATCCCAGGCCACCTTCCCGGGCTTGATCCAGGACGTATCGGCCAGGGCACAGGGCTTGGCCAGGCGGTAGACGATGTCGTTCTCGACGAGCTCGCTGTCACGGCGGGCGATCGCTAGGACCCGCCAGGGATACTCCCGTATTCCCGCGGTATCGGCGATGTAATCGGCCCTTTCGGCGACCGCCAGCGTACGGTCCCGCGTCTGTTTCTCTTCCAGAGGATAGGCAGCGAACTTGCCGAAAAGCGCGGGTGATCCATCTTTCGAGCCCATAAGGTAAAGCCCGGGATAATCGTCCAGATCAGCCTCGGTGATTGCTACCTTGGGACCGCCCTGGATATCGACCAGGACGGGCAGGAAGGCCATCTTCTCCTCGGAAATCTGGCTGAGCGGGAGATAGGAATAGTTCCGCTCGAACGAGCTGAGGAAGGTATCGATGACGGGGAAATAGACCGAATGATCCCCGCCGAATTGCATGGAAACTTCCTCCGAAACCACCTTCACCCGGCCTTTCAGCTTGGTGAAAAAGCGATAGGCGACACCGTCATCGTAAGCCCGAAAGATGAGGCCATAGTTCCCTTTGAAATTGAAAATGGCTTCGTTGTAACGATCGGCGATAACCGCTCTTTTTTCCCGAATGGGGGGGATGATCCTCTCGTTTATCGACCTCGTCTTGACCCCGGAAAGGCGAGGCTCCTTTCCCAGGACAGCAAATCCCTCAATTGTCAGGGAGACTAGCGATGGACTTATGATCTCTTTCCCGTCGCAGAAAACGCTATAGGAGACCGCGCCCTCGGTCCGGACGACGACCCTGATTTTTTTATCGGGAGAAAAGAGCTCGTTAGGTTTGGCAAAGGCAGACGCACACATGAAAAGTCCCAAAAAAGGAACGGTCAACCAGAGTCCTTTCTTTTTTAAAGAGGTGTTCATTCGAGTCTCCTTTCTCATCTTGGCCGCTTCTCATTCATGCGCCGCCTCGGCCATGGCGGCCACGTTCCGCGGCGGGACATCGGGGAGTATGGCTTCATGGCTCGGGCTGACGATGAGGTGCGGCCCCAACAGTTCCTTAATGCGTTTCACTTCGGCCTTCACATCGGCCGGGCTCCCCAGGTTGAGAATGCGTTGGGTGTCCACTCCGCCCAGAAAGCTGATCCTCCCCCCGAACTCCCGGCCCAGCTTGTCTGCCTCCATGTTGCGGGCCCGCGCCTGAAGCGGATTGAGGCAGTCAACACCTGCCTCGATCAGCCGCTCGATCACCCGGTAGATCGATCCACAGGAGTGGAGGATGACCTGATAACTATGGGCGTGGCCCTGCTCCGTGAACCTGCGGAACCAGGGCAGGACGAACTCGTCGAAGCGGGCAGGGCTGAGGAGAAGGTCGATCTGGGTGCCGAAATCGTTCCCGAAAAAGAACCCATCGACCAGGTCCCCGGCGGCGGCGAAAAACCGTTCGTTAGCTTCGAAATAGAAGGAGCAGACGCGGTCGGTGACCGCCCGGACAACCTCCGGGTGAGTCGACATCTTGATCATGTAGTTTTCCATGCCCATGAGATCCATGATGTCGTGGAAGAAGGGGCACCAGAACCCGCTCGCCCGGTAGATATCGCCGGCATCGCGGAGCCGGGAGACCGTTTCCTCGAAGTCGAGCCGGTCGAGCTCGGGCCAGTCGGACTTGCCCACATCAGCGACGGTCTCGGCATCGCCCAGAGGCCCCGCCTGTCCGTGGGACTTCTTGTCCCCGCGGAGATCAAAAAACTTGCGGTCCTGGGGGTGCCGGTAGGTCGAATCAAAGAACTGGGGCGAGATCCAGCGGTAGTCATCCCCCAGCTTGCGTCTCAGGTCCTCTTCAGATGATGTCCCGAAGTAGCGGTGGAGGATGGGCCAGGTATCGGGATGGGGGTTCCCCAGCCAGAACCCGCAGCGCGGCGCAGGCCGGCGGCCGATGATCGAGCGGACGACTTCACGGCTGTTCATCTCAAGAATTAGTGACAGTATATCATTTTCCCATTTTCTTCTCCTGCTCCCCCTGCCCACTCCCATCAAGGAAGCAAGAAAAGGCGATTAATGAAAAGGGGACGGTCCTTTTTTGAAGCCCCCTCTCCCATTAAGGGAGAGGGGTATTCGATAACTAGGACCGTCCCTTTTTTATCTTGCAGTTGCTTCTACGATCGTTCGGACCAGCGGGAAATAGCGGTCGCCGGTGCCCATATCCCAGGTCCATCCGGCTCTCGCCCGTTTGAGCGCCGTCAAGAGGACATTCGCTTTCACCATATCTCCCCGGAACCACGCCGCTGCCCACCCATAGACGGGATCCTTCCCACCCCGATCGCCCCGCCACTCCTCGAGAAGTCGAACCGCCTGATCCTCCTCCCCTGCTTTCCTGAAAGCGATAGCGTTTAACAACTGCACCGAATCCTTGCTCCCTCCGAATTTGTCTGTATCGGCACAGACCTTTTTATAAAGTTCCACCGCTTTTTTCCGGTCCCCTATTTTTTCGGCGGCTGCGGCAGCGAGAAAATTCTCCAGCCGTTCGTCGACGTCAAAGGGTTTCCCAACTCCCAGGCTCTCTGGCCACAGCCGGGCCTTCTCGACCCAGGCGGCAGCATTCCTGCCGTCCCCTTTCTGGAGGGTTTTTGCGGCCAGGAGGAGATTGGCCTGCCTGTAGAGATCACGGCCCTCCCAAGCTCCCTCGTAGGGAAGGACGGTCGTCTTCCCGAGTACTTTCAGGCACTGCTCATGTTGACCGTTGTGCAACAGCGCTTTGGCATAGTCCATAGCCAGGGCGGGCTTCTCCGGATCCTGTTTGTAGACGGTTTGGGCGCTCTTCAAGGCTCGAGCGAAGTCTCCGCTTTTCTCATAGAGCTTCGTCTGGGCGCGCCAGGCCCTCCAATTCCGTCCATCCAGGGCGATGGCCCTCTGAATATCCGCCAGGACGCGGAGGCTGTCTTCCCCTTCGCTCTGTAGCTTGGCGCGGGTCAGATAAAAAGGCGCCCAATCGGGCAATGTCTCCAGCCGCTCAAAAAGCTCTTTCGCTTCGTCTACCTTCCCGATATTCCACAGCTCAAGGCCAAGATAATAGGATGTCTTCCAGCCGCCATCCTTGGCCGCCGCCCAGCGCAGCACGGGGATTGTCTCCCGACGGTGGGGAAAGACAAGAGCGGGTGGTGCCGCCGCGGCCCGATCGAGATACTCCCGGCTCCTCGCCGGATCATCACCTCTATGGAGATAGGCCAGCCAATAATCAACCGAAGGATGGGACGGGGCCATTTCCAGAACCTGGACCGCTTCCGCCGTCAAGACCAGGTTGAAATAGAACATGGCCAGCTCGAGACAAGTTTCATGAGGGAATTCGCCGCGGACAAGCGAAATGAAGGTCCCGCGATTGGCCTCGCTCGGATCAAGAAGCCAGCGCTCGAACCGGGCGAAATGGCTGAGCGGGTCAACCTTCGTTATCTCATCGAGCGCCGACGTCGCGGCCACCGCGTTCTTTTCCAGCCGGCAAAGAATCGCCTGGAGTTGACGTGTGTTCAGGTTGTCAGCATTGTAATCCAGCGAGCGCCGCGTGTATTCAGCGGCCCTTTCCGGGCGCCTCTCGACAATTCCGATTTCCGCGAGCTGTTCGTAGGCCGCCGACCGGAACTCCAGGGAGCGGGCGGCCCAGCCGAATCCGTCCTTGGCGTCAGCCAGGTTGCCGAGCCAGCGGTTGATGACTCCGTAGATAAAGTTCGCGCCGGGATCATAGGCGTCAATGGACAGCGCATCCCTGGCGTCATCCAGGGCTTTGAGATATTGGGTGCGCTTATACAGGATCTCGGCGGCCCGGGTCAAAGCCCGGACGTGGCCCGGTTCTTTTTCGAGACAGGCCTGGAATTTCAGCAGGGCTTCGGTGTAGTTCCGCTGTCTGGCCAGCTCCTCTCCGGCCACGTAGAGGCCTTCGGCCGACGTCCAATCGAAATGCTCCGGTGTCACAACGGGCCGGCCCAGCCGGTTCATTTCCTTGTCCAGGCTCGTCCACCTGAGTTTTTCCTTCCCCAGCGTTACTTTGATCTCTCCCTGTTTCTCGCCGACATCGAAGGTCCGAATGAACGTCTCCAGGGGATCGAGAGTCAGACGTCCGGAATATATCGTTTCGCCGGCCAGGGTTACCAGCAACTCATCGTTGATTGGCTGGAGCGGACAGATCCCGACTTTGAGCGTCTCTTTATCTCGCTCCACATTGAGCGCCGCGTAAGGCGAAGCGGCCACCAGACCGCCGATGTCCTTCACCGGAAACCAAAGCTCCCGCCAGCGCATCACCGACTGGGGAGGAAAATACACGTGCTTGAACGGCGTCAGGCCGCTGTCGCTCCCGGCCTGATTGTAGAGAAGACCCGTCTGCGGCTCAACGTATTGCACCTTGGGCGGGTCGGTCAGCAGGTCTTTCCAGATCTCTCCGTCCCGAGCCAGCGACCAGAGCCAAAGTTTCATCCCGGGCTTGTCGTCGTGGAGCGCCCAGTGGCCGTAGCCGAACCCCGCTTTTTCGTAATAGCCGCCGAAGAACTCGTTGTATTCGCCGAGGATGTGGTAGGATTTGCTGCTCCCGAAGTCGTTGTTTCGGTAAGAAGAGACATCGCGCCCGTTCTCGATGACCGGCCAGGGGTGAGCCTCGCCCCCGTGGCCGATGTAATGGGTACCGGGGTAATAAAATTTCAGGTCGTCGCCCGCATCCTGGGCCGAGGTCAGCCAATCGTAGAGCGAGTCGTGAAGTGACGTCGGGTTGTACCAGAAGCACTCGGTCTCGAAATAGGCGGCATCATTGGGAAGGCGGACGTTCACCCGCCAGACCGTGCGGCTGGGAAGGTCGATCGCTCCGACAACGCAGCTCACGCTCCCATCGGCGTTCTCCCGGATGAGATAGTCCACCGGTGTCGCCGTGGTCGGGGCGTGGCCGATCGTCCCAAAGTTGAGCTCGATGCCGCCCGATGTCCAGGGTCCGCGCATGGCGATCTCCCGGAACTTGACGACCGGATTCAGATAGATGAACTCCCGGCCGGTTGATTTTTCGACCGCTCCCCAAACTTTGCCGCCGATCTCCGGCGCCACCAGGACCTTAACGTAGGGATTTTCCAGCTTCACCATCTTCCAGTCCCGGGGATTGCCCTCCAGGCTATATCCGTGGAAACGGAAATAAGGATAGATCGGACCGATCAGGGGCATCGGGTCGGGGTCGGAGAACGGGTAGGTCTTGAAGCTCATTTTTTCTTCTTTGACCGTCGCCTGTTGGCCGAACATCGGCATCAGGGCGGCCAAGAGCACGAAAAAGATTATCGCCGCCAGCGCTCGCGAAGCCCGCACCTGGATCATGTAAGCCTCCGCTTTTCATTCATTAAGGATAAATCCGTCGTTTTCATCGCACTCCTAGTCTTTGATATAGACCGGGCCTTTCTCGCCCTCCAAGGAAAAGTAACAGTATCCGCCCTCGATCCGGACCGAACTCAACGGCTGGCCGAACATGTCGAATAACTGAAGGCCGCTGCCGGCGGGGATCCGGACATTGACGCTCCCTCTTTTGTGACCCGTCCAGAGGACGGCTAAGCGGCCCCGGGCATTTCGGAAGACCAGTCCGTAGACATTGCTGACCCTCGTGTTGACCGCGCTGACGTTCCAAGAATTGACGGAGGGGTCAATGTCTCGACCGGGGAGGAGGGAGGAGAGAGTCTTTATGGCATTGAAGGCAGGCTTAGGCACCGCGGTTCCGTTCGTCAACAGCCCGAAATTGTGCTCGGCGTTCGACGGGTTGGACCCGTCGTCCTGAAGGTCGTACCAGACGGCCTTGGGGACCCCGCTCAAGATGTTGCAGAGGATCATCCGGATGGCCTGAGCCGCCTGGGTGTTCCAGGCCGAGGCGGTCCTCCCCCCAAACCAGCTGGACGAATATCCCCACTCGCCGGAATAAAGAGGAACATCATCGCGGAGAGTCCTTCGCCTCAAGACATCCTGGACCAGAAGCCTCTCCTGGAGGAACGTCTCCGGAGAGGTGGACCGGTAGGGATGAATGCTGACTGCATCCATAACGCTGAGGCTCGGCAGGGCGAAGACCTGATCCAGGAATGACGCATCACAACCCGACGTGGCTCCGACGATAAGGAGACTGTTGGGGCTCCTGCCCTTGACCGCCTTGTAGGTCGTATCTGCCAGCAACCGATAATCAACGGGATCCGGAGAAGGGGCCCAGAATTGAGCGGTGTTCGGCTCATTCCAGACTTCCAGATCAACGGATCGCCCTGAGTAATGTTGCGCCGCCGCCAGCGCGTATTTCGCAAAGGCAGTCCGGGTGGATGCCGTTTGCGGCCCCCAATGCGGATTGAAGCCGCCCGGCCCGTCATAATAGAGCGGGTTCGCATAATCGAGGATGAAGAGAGCTCCCATGCCTCGGGCCTCCAGCGCGTTGACCAGGAGGTCGTATCCCGAGAAATCATAATGGCCGGCGGACTTTTCCACCTGGTCCCAGAAAAGGTCCATCCGCACGAACCCGAACCCGGCTTCTTTGGCCAGGTCGAGGAGTGTGTTCTGCGGCTGGATGAAATGGATATTCACCCCGATGAGGGATGATACGGACCCTGTGTAAAACTCGGGCAGAAGATCCTGGCCGAACGGATCGAGAGAGACCTCAGCCGTCCCGAGCTCAAACAGGTCATCGATCACCATTTCGCCCGTTCGGTAGTACTGGACGCCTTTTTCGACTCCGATGCCGCAGGTCCTGACGCCACCATGAAATGCGCCGTCGGCCGGCCCGCCCCAGTAGGAGTCCCAATCGCTCAGCAGGGCCCCCGCTTGGAGCCAGCCAGAATCGGAGACAAAGCCGACAGCCGGGAAGTATTGAAATGTCTGGCTGTTTTCATCGGTCAGCCGGACAAGAAGACGCGTTCCCGGAACGTAGCCCGAAATCCAAAAGAAAATCCCCTGCGTCTGCAATGGAGTCCCGAAGGTCCGGGAGACGATGACATAGTTGCCGCCGCCGGTGAAGTTGAAATTGATCACGCCTGCCTTCGACCCCGATCGTCCCCGGCCGCCGGCGACGGCGAATCCTCCCGTCACCCCGGGAAACTCGGGACCGTTGCTGAAAACCCAGTCGGCCGGGGCCGAAGAGCCTTCGAAGTCCTCGACGGCCAGGGAGGCGAAGGTGACCTCAACCGTCTTATCGGCGGTCATGGTTACGGTGTTTGCTGTCGCCGTCGAAGCATCGTTGTCCGTGCCCCTCCATGAGGTCAGCCTGGATCCCGTCTCGGCGGTCGCGGTCAGTGTCACGACAGTACCGGCATTGTAAGTCCCTCCACCCGGGCTGACCGTCCCTTGGCCCATGATCCGGACGATCAGCGAGTAAGACTGGGACTGACCGTCGCCATTGCCGCTTCGACAGCCCGCAGCCAGGATTGCGGCGAGACAGAGAAACCAAAAAAACCTAGAGGGATGGGGCTTCATCAGAAACCTCCTCCTCTTTTTCCCGGAGCTCATTTTCGTTCAAAGACAAAGTGAAGGATTTTCCCCTCTCGAAGCACCGTCATCTCCACGCGACTCATGCTTTGGACTTCGACAGCAAGATTCAACGCCATCGGGAGACTGTCCAGGGGCTGGTTGTTGACCGTGAGGATCACATCGCGGTCCCGAAAGCCCAGGCTTTCAACAATGCCGTCCTTTCTGATCCGGTTGATTTCAACCCCCTTAATGGACCTCCGGCCAGCCGCATCCGACCCGAATCGGAGCGCGGCATAAGCCGAATCTAGAAGATCCCCGAGATTGTTCAAATAATACCGGACCGTTTCCTCGGAAACCGTGACGTTAAGAGAATCCGGAGAATTGGCGACAACGCGTGGGGGCGTCGGTTTTGGGGGAGCTGCCGAAGGCTTTCTTCGTTGAAACCCGAGGAATTCCAATTTCGCTGTGATGAGATTTTTGATGATCATGCCGGATTGGCCGATGCTGCGGATTTCCGCCAGGTCAAAAGCCCTCTCGCCTTCCCAAAAAAAACCTCCTCTCTTCGAAGAATCCGCCCAATGGATCAAACAGAGGAACCGCGACGCCGCAGACTCCTGGCCGACGATTCCCACAAGATTCAGGGGGAGTGTGGTAGGCAGCGGCAACTTCAGGGCGACCGGCCAGGCCATGATGAAGAAAAGGGCTTTCGTCCAGCCACGCCGGTCCCTTCCTCCAACCATCGTCGCGAATATTAGGCCACAGAGCGAAGGGAAGTCAAGATTGGAGCTCGGACCAAACCCGCCTTGACTGGGTCAATCTTGTTTGCGAAGGTGATATCAGTGGGCCCCATAGCCGGCCGGGAACCTTTCATTCATGTTTTAGGCGGGAGGGAACGATGAAGAAAAGTCCAGTAATTTGTGCTGGATTCCTCAAATTTCTGGCTCTTCAGGTCACGGGCGGAAGAGCGCCCCGCTATTATCTACAGCTTAAGGAAAAAAGACCGCAAACTTCACTTCCTGCTTTCAAGACCGATCCCGATTTCGGAAAGATGCCGGTGTATTTCATTCCCAACCAGGGGCAGATGTGACCAGCCCCCGGGGACTATAACGGAGATGGCATTGCCGACATGGCTGTCTGGCGGCCCAGCACGAACCAGTGGCTGAGCCGGAAGATCGATACCGTCAGGTGGGGCGCTCCCGGCGACATCCCGCTGGTGCGGTAGACGACCGGATTCATCATCTCAGTCAAGGTAGTGACAGCGCGCCAATTCAGAGCTCTGAAGTCATGGAGTGGACCGGGAAAGGATATCCGGGAGCTCGCGGAAAGCCGCTTCCAAAGGAAGGACATTGATAGGTCCCTCGCTCAAGCGATGCCGGCCCCCGTAGAAAAGATACGCTTTGGCCATCGGGTAGTCCTTGATAAAGGCCCGCAGCCCCCGATGGTGTGCTCCGGTTAGCCGGCTTGTCCTCTTGATTTCAAAGGCCAATAGCCCCCTCTCTCCGTACAAGACGAAATCCACCTCATAGTCGGCAGACGACCTCCAATAGAAAAGCTTGTAGCCCAGCTCGAGGCCGTCGTTGAGGGCCATCAACTCTTGGAATAACAAGGTTTCGCAAGCCGCTCCGCCGATTTCCTCGGGTGAATCGAGCGGTCCTTTGGGTCTCAATGCCCGGAAGACACCGGTGTCAAAAAAATAGAATTTTGGATGTGCGACGAGACGGCGCTTGGCCCGCTTCGTGAACACGGGGAGCCGATAACCGATGAGCAGGTCCTCGAGGATACCGAAGTAGTTCTCGACGACTTTCCTATCCACCCCGCTATCACGGCCGACTTCTGAGACGTTGAGAACAGCGGACTGAGAAAAGCTTGCGGCCTCGAGGAAACGGGCAAAAGCGCCTACGTTTCTAGTCAGTCCTTCCTGGCGGACTTCTTCTTCAAGATATGTCATGGCATAAGCAGCGAGATATCTGTCCGGTTCGCTATCCGTGTAAGCACTGGGAAGCTGCCCGAAGCGGAGAGAATGCTCCAGGTTGAAATGTCGTCCGAGCTCCGCAGCCGAAAGCGGATGCATGGCCAGAGTCCGAGCGCGGCCTCCCAGCAGGTTAATCCCGCCCCGTCTGAGTTTCCGGGCGCTCGAGCCCGTCAGGGCGAACTTGTGTTTACGCGTCTCGATGAGGCGGTGGACTTCAGAAAGCAGGTCCGGAATCCTTTGAATTTCATCGATGACAACCCAATCCCGGTGGCCGGCGGGAATCATGTTTTCGAGGCGCTGCGGGTTCGCCGTCAGCCGTGTAAAAAGCTCGGCCTCAAGGAGATCGATGTAGACGGCCTGAGGAAAAGTCAGTCGGACCCAGGTGGTCTTGCCCGTTCCCCGCGGGCCGAAGAGAAAGAAGCTCCGGGCGCCGTGGGGTTTGAGCAATCTGGTATACATAATTCCAATTTACATATAAATATGGAATTGTCAAGGCCAATGATCTTCTCTGCGAGTTCCAGCGATATCTTCCGGAGCCGGCGATTTTGAGAGAACATCGCGGAGTGAATCCCACAATGGCTATCTCCGGATCGGCCAAAAGGTTTTATCAGAAGTCCGCTAAAGTATATTGCGCCGTACGCTTGCACTTGACAGAGCTCATCCCCCCGAATATACTTTTGCTTCCAACCTAGAAAAGTGCGAGGGGTTTGAGACGGAGGATGGGTATTATTTGGAACAAGCGAACAAGACAAACTGAATCATGAGTAACTCATTGAGCAGCGCGCAACGGCTTCGATTGAAACGCCGGGAGGCGGAACTTCTCCTCAAAATCGACCGGCTGAGAAAGGCGATGAACGAGACCAAGGAACTCAACACCCTGGCCTTCAAGTCCAAGCTGCTCAAAGAGGCCCAGGAAGAGCTCAACCGGGTCCAGGAAAAACTCTCCGGCACCGGAACGCAAGAGACCGTAGACTAGACAGAAGGCCTGTCGATACCCACCGCTCTTCGTTTAATTAATGGACTGCAACGATTCATCGCGGGGATATTTTTTCTCCTGAGTGCGCCGCGCCATCATCGTGCGTAGATGAGCTGGACGAGGACTCGCCCGACATCGGCCAGACTGTCCGGGCTGCATTTGTCGGGGGTATCCTGGCCCGTGTGCCAATAGGGATAGTCCAGGTCGAGAAGGTCGATCGCCGGGATCCTCAGCCTTAGGAAGGGGATGTGGTCGTCCATGACCGCGGGTCCTTTTTCCGGCACGAACGATTTTATTTTCAGAGCCGAAGCGATCTCCCATACCTTGGCCATGGGCTCCGGAGCGTACTCCAGGCTGTACGCTTCCTGGGTAATTTTCAGGTCCCGGTCTCCGATCATGTCTAAGAGAATGACAAACTGGGGGAAATCAATTTTTTTTAGGTGCGCGGCAAAATATTGGGATCCTTGGGCCCAGCTCCAAGTGTTTCCTGTATCGCCGACGTCCTCGCCGTCGAATAAAACCATATCAATCCCGACCGGAGGCGGCTGGGCATGGAAGATGCGGGCCATTTCCAGGAGGACGGCGACTCCGGAGGCGCCGTCGTTGGCGCCGAGGACCGGAGTGGAATGGAACTTGGGATCGGGGTCCTCGTCCGCCCAAGGACGGGAATCCCAATGGGCGCAGAGAAGGATCCGGTCGGCGAGACCGGGCCGGAATTTGGCGATGATGTTGAAGGCCTCGACAGTTTGGGGCGGCCTGCCGAACGTCAGCTCGAATGGCTGGAGATCGACTTTTTCGGCGAACCCCGACAGCGCTTTCACCAGGTAATCCCGGCAACGGAGATGGGCTTCGGAACCCGGCACCCGGGGGCCAAAAGCACACTGGGCCTCCAGATAGGCAAACGCCGCCTTTTTATCAAAGGCGGGGACGGTTTCTGCGGGAATGACGGCCGAGCCGAAGACGATCAAGGGGGCCAGCAGAATGAGACTCCACAGCACGGCCTGACTGCCGGGCCTTTCCAAGGTCATTTTTACCGGTTGCATTCTCGGGATCCTTGTTTTTTCCTTCCTATATCATTTATATAACACATCCGCTATCCCAACCGCCACCGGACAATCATCCCCATTTTCCGGATCGTATGCCTGGAATTCATGTGTTGGGGAGATTTTCCCTTTCTTGCGTGTTGCAGGGAGGCGCTCAAATTTCGGAAATAAGGCCGGCCTCGCGCCAGGCGCCCGTCCTTTCGACGCGCAGTGTCTTGACCTCGAAAGGCCTGAACTCGAGTTTGATAACGCGCAGGGGTTTCACCACGACCAAGCGCCCCTCCGTCGGTATTCCCGCCGTCTCATGAAGACGGACGACGAGCGCCTTCGCATCGTCGGATCTTTTGCAGGCGGTGAGGCGAATGTTGACCGGGTCAAGAGATAGAAATCTGATCCCGGGAGCATCCTGGTCAAAAATGCATTCAGTTTGAACGGCTGCCGGCTTCTCCTCCCCCCCGCTCTCGTTCTCCTTGGCTCTGGACGCGCCGAAAGGAAGATGGGCGACTGCGAATGGCGGAGAGGACAGCCAGTCGGCAAGTACGGAAACCGGGCGGCGAACATCATCAGCTTCGCCGGCCGTGACCAGGAAGCGCAGCTCGTGAATGCCCTGGTCCATGAATTTCCTGGTTGGAGATTCGGCCAGCTCCAAGCCGCGTTCGTGGCAGTAGGCGGCGCTCCGGAGAACGGAAATCCGCAACTCCCCATCCTTGAAATCGAGCCCGTGCGGCCCGCAGCCGATGACCGCCAGGGACATCCGGCACCGGCCCGCCTTCCCCTCGACCACCGCCCAGCGTCCGAAGACATGCTCTTCGCCGTCGCCGGGGCGGCGGATAGCTCCTCCCGGGATTTCGCAAACAACCTCTCCCAGGCGGAAAACAGTCGGCACAGCCAGCTTGAGCATTCTCCTCTCTTCCCGCCAGTCGATGCGAAATCGGAACTCGATCGCCCTCCAGGCCCGGTAGCCGATCGTCTGGAGGACGATCCGGCTCCTTTTGTAAGCCAGAACGGACTGCTCAATTGTCCGGACTTGTCCTTTTTCTATAACCTTCATGCCGCCCGGCTGAAGATGGAAACGGCCGGCTATTTTGCGATACGACTCGCATCCAGTCCCCCACGAATCGCCTTCATCCCTGATGACGAGCGGCTCGAGCAAAGGGCCTCTGAGAAATTGGCCCGAGTTTCGCGCGCGAAGAGAGGAGATGAGCCCCTTTCGGCGATCGATTTTATAATCTATGCCGGGACCGTCCTGGGAACCTTTCCGAGGCCTCCTCTTTCCCGGACAAGCCCTGACTTCATATTGGGCGGCACCGAGGCCAGGAAGCTCGGCCATGAAGCAGAGCTTCTTCCTCCAGTTGAAAGGAA
>CAYOZW010000057.1:9790-15638 GCA_964408495.1 uncultured Eubacteriales bacterium | reverse complement strand
AATAATAGACCGTCGGCTCAAAGATCCGCAGCTTCCGCACCTTCCCCTGATGAACGCGGCTGGCCGTCAGGGTGGCCACGCACCCTCCCTTGAACTCCAGGCGGGCGTTGGCGATATCGACCTTTTCAGAGAGCACGTGAATCCCCGAGGCCCGGATAACGCTCACCTCGTCCTTGATCAAGGCCATAATGATATCAAGATCATGGATCATCAGATCGAGGACGACGTCGATATCGAGCGATCTGGCCGAGAAGGAACCCAGCCTCTGGACCTCGATAAACCGCGGTTCCCGAATCATCGTCTCCACGACTTCGACGGCGGGGTTGAATCTCTCCAAATGCCCGACCTGGAAAACGAGTCCGCTGGACGCGGCCTCCTCGACGAGCCGCTCGGCCTGCTCGACGGTCTCGGTGATCGGCTTCTCCACCAGAACGGATTTCCCGTTGCTCAAGAGGTTCAGGGATATGGAAAAATGCTCCGAGGTCGGCGTGGCCACGATGACCGCGTCGACTTCGTCCATCATCTCTTCGTAGTTCTGGTAATAAGCGACGCCGTGCCGGTTTCCGATCTCCACGGCCTTCTTGAAATCGACATCGGCCACTCCCTTGAGATCCGCTTCTTCCAGATAGGAAAGGATGCGCGCATGCTGCGTTCCCAGATAGCCTACGCCGATGATCCCGACTCTGACCTGATCCATCGATTTCCTCCTATCTCAGCCGAGCGCCCGGGTCACGATGGCCGCACCGTGGGCATCCGCCAGGACGACCGCGGCTTCCCTCTGGTAGAAGGCGACCTTAGCGGCTTCAATTCCGAGCGCAGCCCCTCCCGCTCGGACGAGCGTCTTTACCGTGTCCAGGCCGACGGCAGGGACGTCGATCCTCAGATCCTGGGCGGTCCGGGCAGCCTTGACCACGACGAAACCGGGTCCGGCCAGGAGGCCGCCTCGCCTGATCGTCATATCCGTCCCCTCGATTCCCTCCACCGCCACGATCGAACCGGCCTTGACGACCAACGTCTGGCCGATCTCCAAATCTGCCGTCTGACGAGCCATCCTCAATCCGAAATCGATATCCCTCAGGAGGTTCGATGAGGGGGTTTTCCGAGTGAGCACTCCCGGTCTGCAGAAATAGGACTCTAAAAGGGAGGCAGGATTCAAGACCCGGAGTCCGCTGGCTTCCAGGAAGCCGAAGGCGGCTTCGAGAAGCGACGTGGCTGATCGCTCTTTGATTTCCCTCAAGAGCTTCCGGGCTTTAGCGTCCATAAAATCCGGTCGGAAGACAACGTCCGGCCGGACCTTGCCCAAGAGCATGATCTCGGCAACTTCGTTGTCCTTGAAAAAAGTCAAGGCCTTTCCGATCTCTCCCGGTCTGACCAAAACAAAGACCTCGGCAGCCCGCTTGACTCCCGGCCGGGTTTCCCCCTCGATTCCCAGGACGATGGGGCGGAAACCGGAACGGCGCAGGTCGGACACGGCAGCGGCCACAAACCGGCCCGAGCCGGCAACTATCCCGATTCGTCGTCCCATGTCCCCGACGGCTTCTTGATGATTCCTCGCTTGGAGGCTTGGATGAACCGGATAACCTCATCGCGGTCTTCGCCTTCCGGTATCCGGTCCCGGATCTCTTCGATCGCCTGCTGGGTGTTGAGGTCAGAATAAAAGAGAATCTTGAATATCTCTTTGACGGTCTGGATGCGTTCCCGGCTGAACCCCTGCCTCCGCAGGCCGATCGCGTTCAGGCCGTAAAAAAGGACAGGACGCATCCCGGCAACCTTGGCGAAAGGGACGACGTCATGGGTCACGACGGTATATCCCCCGATGTAGGCAAACCTTCCGATGCGGCAGAATTGGTGCACGCCGACGAAAGCGCTGAGGGTAACGTAGTCGTCGACTGTACAATGGCCTCCCAGGGTCGAGCCGTTGGTGAAGACGGTAAAATTGCCGATCCGGCAATCGTGGCCGACATGCGAATAGGCCATGAAGTAGTTGTCGTTTCCGATGGAGGTCAGCCCTCCGCCTTTGACGGTGCCTCGATGGATGGTGATGAACTCACGCAAGACGTTCCGGTCGCCGATCCTGACTGTGGTCTCTTCCTGACGGTATCCCGTATCCTGCGGCTCTCCGCCGATGACCGAAAAGGGAGAGAATTGGCAAGATTCCCCGATCTCTGTGGCCCCCAGTATCTGGATATGTCCTTCGAGGCGCGTGCGGCCGTGGATTACGGCCTTCTCCCCGATCACACAGTGGGGACCGATCCAAACACTTTCCCCAAGCTGAGCGCGAGGGTGGACAACTGAGGTCGGGTGGACGAAGACCTCACTGGGCCTCATTCGCCTCCTCGATGTCGATGATGGCCGCTGAGATCTGCCCTTCGACGGCGATCATTTTATTTACCGTTGCGCTTCCCTTGATGGTGGCGAATCGCGCCCGGACCTTGACGATCTCCGCATAAAGCTCGATCTGATCTCCGGGGACGACGATCCTCCGGAACTTGACACTCTGAATCTTGCTTAAAACAACGAGTTTTTTCGCCGGATCAGGAAGGGAGTGGTAAAGGAGAATCCCACCCGCCTGGGCGACCGCTTCGACAATCAGGACTCCCGGCATGATCTTGACCTCGGGGAAGTGGCCTTCGAAGAAGGATTCGTTGGCGGTGACGTTTTTGATGGCTTTTATGGATTTACCGGGGTCCAGACTGATGACCCGATCCACTAAAAGAAAGGGATAGCGGTGCGGGAGAAACCGGAGAATTTCCTCGACTTTGAGCAAGGATTTGGCCGGAACGGAGTTTATTTAGCCGGAGGAGCGGCTTTGGAAGCGTCGTATCTCCGGATGACCTCATCGGTCATTTCGATGCCGGGGTTGAAATAGACGGCTCCGCTCCGGGCTAAATCGAAGACCAGATCGATGCCCTTCTCTTTTCCCATCGCCTCGATGATCGGTATCAGCTCACTCTGGATCTTGTTGAAAAGCTTCATCTGCAGGTCCTGGAAATCACGCCCGGCATCTTCGGCCACCCGCTTTCTTTCCGTTTGCTTCCTCTGCAAGTCGGCGTTCATGTTATAGAGGGCTTCTTCGGACAGGGTGAGGCGCTGCGTGTTAATCCTGGTTTCAAGCTGACGAATATCGTCGTCGAACTTGGCCAGCGAGGCCTGAGTGGTCTTGTCCTTTTCCTGCAGACGGGCGATGACTCTCTTGCCTTCAGCGGACTTCTCCAGGACATCCTGGGAGTTGATGACGCCGATCTTGGGGGACTGCTGAGCGAAGCCGAGGGTGACGGCAACAACGAAAAGAGAAAGGAACAAAAGCACACGGATGGGGTTTTTCTTCATGGTCGAAATCCTCCTGATTAAAATGTTGTCCCTATGGCGAACCGAAAGTTGAGGTTGGTATCACCAGGGTAGATCAACCGGTTATTATAGGCTAAAATGAGCCGAAAAGGAACACGCAGCGCCGGGACGAAGATCCGGGCTTCGATCCCGGTTGACCTGTACATATCCCGGAAATTGATCCTCTGTTCTTCGAGATAGGTGTTGCCGATGTCGTAGAATAGGATAACGTTGAGGGGGCCTCCGATCTGGAACTGATATTCGGCATTGAAGATGAGGGCCTTCATTCCTCCGACCAGTCGCCCTTCCTCGGTCCGCGGTCCGATCGAATAGATATCGTAGCCGCGGATATCCCGCTCTCCGCCCAGATAGAACCTTTCCCAGAAAGGCACGTCAGACCCGCCGGTCCGCTTGATATATTGGAACAACATATGGAATCCGAAGACCTGCTTGCCGAGCGTCGGATGCCAGAAGGTGAATTCGAGCTTGGGCTTGATGAAGTCGACTTCGCCTCCGAGAGGGCCGCCGGCGTATTTTAAAGAGGCCAGGATCATGGTGCCGCGGGTGGGAGTCAGGGGGCTGTCCACGGTGGACCTGAAGATCGTCGGGATAATGGCGCTGACCGCGTACTTGCCGTACCCATAGCCGGGATAATAGCCGGTATTATAGCTGGAGTAGCCCAGGGAGTAATAAGGATCATACCCTTCACCCGTGGAAGGCTTGATATCGACCTTCTCATAGCTGTAGGTGAGGTTGCCGCGGAGATATCCCCTGATCCTGGCGCCCAAGATGAGGTCTGCGCCGCGGCCTTTTCTTTCATAGAGGTATGGATAGATAAGATAGCGGTCGTATAAATTGAATCCCACTGTCACCGGCAGGTCAAAAACATAGGGCTCAGAGAACCCGAGGACATAGTTTTTAATCCTCTTGCCGTACTGAGCGGTCACCTCGACGTTCTCGCCGGCACCGAGAAAATTGACCGTCGAGTAGCTCATCATGACGAAAAAGCCCTCGTAGCCGCTGTAGCCGGCCGTGAACTGGATGTTGTTCCTCTGGAGCTCTTTGACGTTGACGATCGCATCGATCTGGGTGGGATCCTCGGGATTCGGCCGGATGTCAGGCTCCTTCTCGAGGTCCACCAGGCCGAGCTGCTTGACCCGCAGCATGCTGTCCTTGAACAGAGCCAAGCTGAACCGATCTCCCTCCCGCAGCAACATCTCCCGCCGGATAACCTTGTCCTTGGTGTAAGTATTGCCGCGGAAATCCAGACGGTGGAGATAGGCCACTTCCCCTTCATAGATGGTATAGGTCACGTTAACACGTTTGTTCTTGGGGTCGAGACTCTCGACAGGCTGAACCTGGGTGTAAAGATAGCCGACATTGCGATATGCCTCGCCGATGTCTTCGACGCTTTTCTCCCTGACCTTGGTGCTGTAAATGTCATTCTTCTTGAACTTGATCAGACTGCGGAGATAATCCGTGGAAATGGCCTTGTTCCCGTCCACAGCCACTTCACCCACGGAATACCGATAGCCGGCGTTCACCGGGAAGACGATCTTGATCATCTTCTGCTTTTTGAGAAATACCGTCGTCTTGGTTATCTCTTCGGTGCGCGGTTCGCCGACGGTGGCCTCCATGTAGCCAAGCTCTTGCATTTTTGTTCTAATATTTTCGACCTCTTCCTGAAGCCGGTTCTCCTTGTAGACGTCCTTTCCGCCGACCCAGGAGAAGAGACTGTGAGGCCGGTTCGTTTTCAAGGCCATTTGGAGCTCGCTCTGGGGGACTTTTGGCAGGCCGACGAAGAGGACTTCGCCGACCCGGAGCTTGGGTCCCTCATCGATCTTGAAGAACACCTCCACTTCATTCTTGCCTTTCCGCTCCGTTTCGACATCGACCTTGGCGGCATGGAGCCCCTTCTCCAGGAGGAGGTCGACGATGGTGTCCTTGACTTTTTGGACTTTGGCCGAGCTATAGTAGGAATAGGGCAGGATATATTCGTCCTTTTCCTTGAGTTTATTGACGATATCGTCCTCTTTGACCTTTTTTCCCGTCTTGTAATTGATCGCCTTAATCACCGGGTTTTCTTCGACGGACCCGGAAATCCTGGCGCAGCGAGCTCTCGCTGAAATAATCCCCCTCCCGGGAGGTTAGGTAATAGAGAATGGTCTCCCGGCTGACCCGCTCGTTGCCGTCGATATCGATCCTTTCTATGCGATCCTGACCGAGCAGGGCAATAGGAAAGACAAGAAGGATCCAAACCCAGACTAACTTCTTCATTTCCTTATCCTTATAACATATCGTCGCGGTTTTTCCAAGCTACGGGGGACGGCGAGCGGCTTCCCCCGGCATTTCCAAATGATTATAACGACAGACAGGTCAGATGCGTTTCAGTCGCCCGGATTCCATCATATAGACCTTCTGGCAGTAAGCGGCGATCTTCTCGTTATGGGTGACGATGACCGAGGAGAGACCCTTCCTGGCATGGAGGTCCTGGATCAAAGCCATAATCGCCTCCCCGCTT
>CAYOZW010000057.1:0-9780 GCA_964408495.1 uncultured Eubacteriales bacterium | reverse complement strand
CATGATCTCCTCGCTGGCCCGGCTGTCCAGGTTCCCGGTGGGCTCATCGGCCAGGAGCAGCCTGGGCTCGTTGATCAGGGCCCGGGCGATGGCCACACGCTGCTGCTCTCCTCCCGAGAGCCGGCTTGGCTTCTGCTCTATTTTGTCCTCGAGGAAGACCTCTTTCAGGACGGCCCTGGCCCGGATGACGGCCTGGCGCATGTCCACTCCCCTTATCAGGAGCGGAAGAAAGACGTTCTCCAGGGCTGTGAATTCAGGCAATAGATGGTAGAATTGAAAGACGAACCCGATCTTTTCGTTGCGGAGCCGGGCCCGTTCCCCGTCGTCTTTGCCCTGGATATCTTCGCCTTCCAGATAGATTTTCCCCTCCGTCGGCCGGTCCAAGGCACCGAGCAGGTTAAGGAAGGTTGTCTTCCCCACCCCGGATACCCCCATGACGGCCACCAGGTCACCCCGCTCAAGGGTGAAATCGAGGTCCTCAAACACCCGGAGCATCCCCTTGGGCAAAGGGTAAGTCTTGCCGACTTTTTCGGCGACGAGAAGATTATTCATATTTCAGAGCCACCACGGGGTCGACCCTCGAAGCACGGTGCGAGGGAAACAGAGTCGAGAGGAGACTGATGGAGAGGCTGACCCCGACAATGAGTATTAAATCGATCGGCTTAATATGAAAAGGAACGTAAGATATCTGGTAGATATCGACCGGGACCTTGATCAACTGAAAAGTGTTGGCCAGCCAGCAGGAAAAGAGTCCAAGGACGGTCCCCGCGGTCGTCCCGATGACTCCGATCATCGCTCCCTGGAGAAAGAAGATCTTCCGGACACTCCGGGAGGTGGACCCGATGGCCAACAGGATTCCGATGTCCCTGGTCTTCTCCATGACCATCAGGATCAGCGTGGCGATGATGTTCAGGGCGGCAACGAACACGATCAGGGTGATGGTCAGAAACATGATATTCTTTTCCAATTTCAGAGCCGAGAACAGGGAGCGGTTGAGCTCCATCCAAGTGGTCACGTAGGTCGTCGGCGGCAAGACCCGCCGCAATTCCTCGCCGACCTGGGGAGCCCGGAATATATCGGCAATCTTGATCTGGAGCTGGTTGATCTTCCCCTCCAGGTTGAAAAATCTCTGAGCCGCAGGCAGCGAGATGAGAGCTGTCGCCGAGTCGAATTCGTAGAGGCCGGTGGAGAAGATACCGGTGACCAAAAACTTCTTCTGCTTGGGAATCGGACCCAAGGGAGACAGCCGGGATGAGGAGGTCAACACGATGACCACATCCCCGATATTCGCGCCGATGGAGAAGGCCATCTCACGGCCGAGGAGGATGCCTTCCTGAGGGGAGTCGGTAGGGAGTTCACCTTGATCCAGGTTTTCCAGCCAGCTGTAGCTTTTCTTATCGAGCTCGAAATCAATCCCCTTGAGCATTCCTCCCTTGCTCTTATGGGGCCCGCTGATAAGCGCCATATCATAGATGATGGGCGACACGACCCGGACGTCCTTGACACCGCGCACCTTGTCGATCAACTCTTCGTATCCGGCCATCCCTTCTCCGCTTAGATCCGAGACCATGATGTGAGAGGTCGCCCCGAGTATCTTGTCCTGAACATCCTCCTGAAAACCGGTGATCAGAGCCAGGGCGATAACCAGAGCCATGACCCCGATGGCAATCCCCAGGGTGGAGATGAGGGTGATCACCGATACGAAGGCCTGCTTCCTCTTGGCTTTGAGGTAGCGTGAAGCGATGAAGAATTCGTAATTCATCAGGCCTCGGCTATTTCGGTCTTAACAGTGGAAAAAGGATCACTTCCCGGATCGATTTCCGGTTGGCTAGGAGCATGATCAGGCGGTCGATCCCGATGCCCTCCCCTCCCGTGGGAGGGAGGCCGTACTCGAGAGCCTGGACATAGTCCAGGTCGATCCAATGGGACTCCTCGTTCCCCTTGTTTTTCTCTTCGGCCTGCTGCTCGAAACGTCGCCGCTGCTCCTCGGGATCGGAGAGCTCGCTGAAGGCATTGGCGATCTCCATCCCGGCAACGATGAGCTCGAAGCGCTCCGTCTCCTCAGGATTATCGGGAGAGGCTTTCGCCAAGGGAGATATATCTTTAGGAAGATGGGTGACGAAGGTCGGCTGGACGATTTTGGGCTTGACCAGCTTATCGAAAATGAGATCAAGAGCCTTGGCATAGGAAAGGGACTGGCCTTCCTCCGTCAGCCCGGCGGCAAAGGAGATCACCTCCTCGGGCCTTTCGAAGCGGGCGGGTGACAGACCGCTATGCGTGATCACCGCATCCTTGTACTTCAGACGCGCAAATGGTTTCCGGAAAGAAATGATCTGCTCCCCGTACGGGAACTCTTCTTTTTTGAGAAGCGTCGAGCAGAGCGAATGGAGCAGCTCTTCGGTCAGGCTCATCATATCCATAAAATCGCTGTAGGCTTCATAGAACTCGAGCATTGTGAATTCCGGGTTGTGCTCCGAGGAGATCCCTTCGTTGCGGAAGTTGCGGTTGATCTCGTAGACCTTCTCCAGCCCGCCCACGGTGAGGCGCTTCAGGTAAAGTTCGGGGGCTATCCTCAGATAGAGGTCGATTCCCAAGGCGTTGTGGAATGTCTTGAACGGCCGGGCCAAGGCGCCCCCCGGGATAGGCTGCATCATCGGCGTCTCGACTTCTATATATCCACGAACGTCGAAAAACCGGCGGATCTCGGCGATCATCCGGCTGCGCAGGCGGAACACTTCGCCGACCTCGGGGTTCATGATGAGGTCCAGATAACGGCGGCGGTAGCGCAACTCGACATCCTGAAGGCCATGCCATTTCTCCGGCAATGGATGCAGGCACTTGGCCAGAAACGTATAGGCCTGAACCAGGACGGTCAACTCGCCGGTCCTGGTCTTAAACAGCGTGCCCTGGACGTTGATGAGGTCACCGATGTCCTGGAGCGCCCACAACCTGTAGGCCTTCTCGCCCACCCGATCCTCGCGGAGATAAATCTGAAGTCTGGCCCGGCTATCCGAGATGGTTGCGAAGGTTGCCCGGCCCATCTTGCGGATCGAGAGAATCCGGCCCGGGACAATGACCTCAGCCTTCTTTTCCTCGAGCTCCTCCGGCTTCAAGGACGCGAACCCGTCCACGACCTCGAACACGGAGTGGGTCCTGTCTGCCCGGTGAGGAAAAAGATCGACTCCTGCTTCGACCAGCCTGACGATCTTTTCTTCCCGGGAGATGTCCTGATCAGTCTTTTTGGGTTCTTCGACGGGATTTGGGTTTGGCTTCTTGTCTGTCTTTTCGGACATTTTTGACCTCGCGCTCGGGCTTGGCTTTGGCTTGAACCTTCTTCCTCAGGGCATCCAGGATCCCGTTGACAAAGATGGCCGCCTCCGGGCCGCTGTATTTCTTGGCGATCTCAATGGCCTCGTTGATGACAATCGCCGGGGCGATGGGCTCGCTGCGAAGCAGCTCGAAGGCCGCCAAGCGCAGGATGTTCCGGTCAACGAGCCCCATCCGGGCGATGCGCCAATGCTCGGAAATAGACTGGATGGATTCGTCGATCACATCCCTGTCGGCCAGAACCCCTTCGACCAGCCAGCGGCAATAATCCTTGGTCTCGGCCGGAGCCTTCTTCTTCCTCCAGAAGGAATCGACCGCTTTCCCGGCCCCGCTCTCATCAAACTCCAGTTGGTAGAGAATCTGCAGAGCGCTCTCCCGGGCTTTCCGTCTCTGGCCCATTAAAAACGGGCCTCAGCCGAGCTTGGCGGTCTTGACCAAGTTCAACATCTCGACGACGGAAAGCGCGGCGTCCCATCCCTTGTTGCCGGATTTTGTGCCGGCCCGCTCGATGCCCTGCTCGATCGTCTCGACGGTCAAGATGCCGAATGCACAGGGGATCCCCTCGTCCATGGCGATCTGGGCGATTCCCTTGGTCACCTCGGCGCTCAGGTAATCAAAGTGGGGTGTGTCGCCCCGGATGAGCGTGCCCAGGCAGATGATGCCGTTCACCTTCTTTGACCGCGCCAGCCTCTTGACCAGGAAAGGGATCTCGAACGAGCCCGGAACCTTGAAAACCGAAATGTCGGTCTCGGCAGCCCCCAGCTTGGTGAGGGCATCCAGAGCGCCCTCGAGGAGCCGTTCGGAAACAAAATTGTTGAAGCGGCTGACGACGATACCGATCTTGAATCCTTTGGCTTGCAGTTTGCCCTGGTAAGTCTCCATGTTACACCTCTTTCATCGACCGCGGAAATCCGCTTTTCTTTTTTCGATAAAGGCCTTGGCTCCCTCGCGAAAGTCCTCGGTCGCGCAGGAGCGGCCGAAGATTTCAGCCTCGAGTTCCAGCCCCTCGGCCAAAGTTCTGTCCAGCCCCCGGTTGATCGCCTCGATGGAATAGGCTAGGGCAAGAGGGGCGTTCTTGATGATTTCTTTGGCCAAGGCTTCCGCCGCTTCCAGGAGCTTCGCCGCCGGAACGACCTTATTGACCAGACCGATCTCCCGCGCTTCCCCGGCCTCGACGATGCGCCCGGAAAGGATCATCTCCATGGCCTGGCCTTTCCCGACCAGCCGGGCCAGCCGCTGGGTTCCGCCATAGCCGGGGATGATGCCCAGCTTGACCTCGGGCTGCCCCAGCTTGGCGTTCTCGGAAGCCAGCCGGATGTGACAGGCGAGGGCGAACTCGGTGCCGCCGCCGAGAGCATAGCCGTTGATCGCCGCGATCACCGGCTTGGGGAAGTTCTCGATCGCCAGGGTCAACTCCTGGCCGCGGCGGGCGTACTCCCGGCCTTTTTCGGCATCGAGGTGGATGAACTCGCTGATGTCGGCGCCGGCGATGAAGGCCTTCTCCCCCGCCCCAGTAAAAATGACCGCCCTGACCTCGGGGTCGTCGCCAAACTCCTTGAAAACAGCCCTGAGCTCCTCGATGGTCTCGATGTTCATGGCGTTGAGCTTTTCGGGCCGGTTGATCGTGATCCAGCCGATCCCGTCGCCCTTCCTGGTCAGAACGTTCTTAAAATTCATCGTTTGCTCCCTCACGGATTTTTCCCTATTCTAGCAAATCAGGAGGTTTTTTTCATCATCTTTCGGGGACTCCCCCCTAGGTGACACCCCTCATCCCAGAAGGCGACGTCCCTCAGAAGCATCTCCCAATCGATGATTTTCTTAATGGGTATAGGAAGCCGACCTAGAGCCCCCGTAGCGGAGGGGGGAACCGACGGGACTGGTTCCCCGGGGCGCGGGGGCTATGGGCGGGTTCCTGTACCCAATGGGATCACAGAAAAGGGATTCATTCATGTCCCGTATAAGGATTGTCTCTCCACCCAATTTATGGTATGAAGGGAAAACGTTCTTTGGCCAGGACCGATAAGGAGTTTGCGGATGAGAAACAAAACGAAGTTCGAAGAACTTTCGCCCGATAAACTTCGCTGGCATCTGGATCCCGAGGCCGTCCCCTTCGCCTCGACCGATGAATGCAAGCCCTGTGACGAGATCATTGGCCAAGAGCGGGCCCTTCGGGCCATCCTGACCGGTCTCGACATCAAGAGTCTCGGCTACAACATTTTTATCACCGGCATGGTGGGCACCGGCCGGACGACGCCCATCAAGCAGCTTCTGGAACGGCTGGAAAAAGAAGAGAGGACGCCGGACGACATCCTCTACGTCAACAATTTCAAGAACCCCGACGAACCCACCCTAATCATTCTCAGTTCTGGACAGGGACGTCTCTTCAGGGATGGGATGGTCGCCCTTATCGACATGCTCAAAGTCAATATCCCCATGCTGCTAAAAACTAAGTACTACACGGAGAGAAGGGAAACCATCATCGAGACTCAGCAGAAGAAACAGAAGGAAATCCTGCAGAAGTTCGAGGAAACGGCAGCCCAGCAGGGATTCTCGGTAGTCCAGGTCCAGATGGGGCCGTTCGTCAAGCCCGACCTCGCCCCGATGGTCGAGGGCAAGAGCGTGTCCTTTCGCGAGCTCGAGGCGATGGTCAGGGAGAAGAAGTTCGAGCAGAAGGACCTGGACGAACTCAAGAAAAAGTATGAGCGGCTGACCTCAGAGCTGGAGGGGGTATTCGAAAGCCTGCGGGAGATCGATGAAGAAATGCGGACTGAGCTTAAGAACTGGGATGCCGAGGCCATCACGCCCATCATCAGGGGTGGCATCGCCGACCTGCGGGAAAGGTTCATCCAAGACCAGATAGCCGACTACCTCAACCTCGTCGAAGAAAACCTGATCAACAATATCGACCTTTTTAAGGGCCAGAAAAGGGACGAAAAGGAAGACAAGTACAGGGAGGTCCCCGATGTTTTCCTGGAATACAAGGTGAACTTGCTGGTCGACAACTCCGAGCTCAAGGGGGCGCCCATTGTCATGGAGACAAACCCCAACTATATCAACTTGTTCGGGACGATTGAGTCCACGGTCACCCGAATGGGCTCCTGGCAAACGGATTTCACCAAGATTAAGGCGGGCTCCTTCCTGAAAGCCAACGGCGGCTATCTCGTCATCAATGCCTTGGACGCCCTGATCGAACCGGGTGTCTGGGCGACTCTCAAGAGAACCCTTCGCTACCAAATTTTCGAGATCCAGAACTACCTGGCTCTTTATCTCATCTCCACGAGCCGGCTTAAGCCCCAGCCTATCAAGTGCGATGTCAAGGTCGTCATGATCGGGGATAGCCACGTCTACAACCTGCTGTATTTCATGGATCCGGATTTCAAAAAGATCTTCAAGATCAAGGCCGAGTTCGATTCCGAGATGAATAAGGACGAGCGGACGATCCGCGACTACGCCCGCTTCATCAAGAAGATCTGCGATGAAGACAGCCTTTCCCCGGTGGATAACAGCGGCATAGCAGCGATCATCGAATACGGTACGCGGATCGCGGGACGGCAAAGAAAGGTGTCGACCAGGTTCCACGTCCTGGCCGACATCACCCGCGAGGCCAATTACTGGGCGAAGATGGAACAGAAAAAGATCATCGGCCGGGAGCACGTGGAGAAGGCCATCGCGGAACGCTTCGAGCGCATCAGCCTGATCGAGGACAAGATCCAGGAAATGATCGAGGAAGGGACGATCCTGATCGATACCCGGGGACAGGAAGTCGGCCAGGTGAACGGACTTTCGGTCTACGACATGGGACAGTTTGCCTTCGGAAAGCCGACCCGTATCACTGTTAAGACGGCTGTCGGCCGGGCCGGCGTCATCAATATCGAGCGGGAAGCCGATTTGAGCGGACCCACCCACAACAAAGGCGTCCTCATCATGGGCGGCTATTTGAGGGGTAAATACGCGCAGAAAACTCCCTTCTCGCTCTCCGCCAGCATCGCCTTTGAACAATCCTATTCAGGAGTCGATGGGGACAGCGCCTCTTCGACCGAAGTCTATGCTATCCTTTCCAGCCTCTCCAAGCTGCCTCTTCGTCAGGACATTGCCGTCACCGGGTCGATCAGCCAGAAGGGGGAGATCCAGCCCATCGGAGGAGTGAACGAGAAGATCGAGGGTTTCTTCGATGTCTGCCGGGCCAAGGAGCTGACCGGCACCCAGGGCGTCATCATCCCCCATCAAAATGTGCAGAACCTGATGCTCCGCCAAGAAGTGATCGAGGCCGTCTCCGCCGGCCGGTTTCATATCTATCCGATTAAAAGTGTCGACGAGGGAATGGAGATTTTGACCGGAGTCGAGGCGGGCGTGGTGAAGGAAGACGGGACGTTCGATGCGGGCACGGTGAACGCCCTGGTCGTTCAGGAACTGGAGCGGCTAGCCACATCCTGGAAGACATTTGCCAGTCCTGCAGACAAGGACAAATAATTCAGGAGAGGCTGACAAGATTCTTGAGTCGCCGAACCTCCCGGGGCTCCAGGTGCCTCCATTGTCCCGGTTTCAGGGGTTTCAATCCCAGACCGGCAAACTCGACTCGACGGAGCTCCAAAACAGGATGACCGACGGCCCGGCACATCTCCCTGACCTCCCTTTTGCGTCCTTCATAGAGTTCGATCCGGAGCGAACTCGATTTCGGGTTGGCGGTAAGGAGAGTCGCTTTGGCCGGAGCGGTCTTTTTTCTTTCCAGAAAAACCCCCCTTTCCAGCCGGCGGAGGGCCTTCTCATCCGGCTCTCCACGGATCTTAGCGACATAAGTCTTACGGACCCCAAAGCGCGGGTGGGTCAGCCGGTGGGCCAGCTCGCCGTCGTTAGTGAGGAGCAGCGCTCCCTCGCTCTCGAAATCCAGCCGCCCCACGGGGAAAATCCGGCCTAATGAGGAGGGGACCAGGTCCCTGACCGTCGGACGATGAAAAGGGTCTTTGAGGGTGACCAGATAACCGGCCGGTTTGTTCAAAAGGACGTAGAGAAGCCGTCTCTCTTTTTTGACGGTTTTGCCGTCGACTTGGACGACATCCTGACCTTCATCCACTTTGACGCCGAGCTCGTCGACGATCTGGCGGTTGATCGAGACGCGTCCTTCAAGAATCAAGCGGTCGGCCTCCCGCCTAGAGGCCACCCCGGCTTCGGAGAGGAATTTGTTCAGCCTGACTTTCAAATCTCAGTCGAACCCAAAAATGGCTAGAAGTGGATATTGAGGCCGAAATGGAGGTCCATACCACCAAAGTCCCAGGCCATGTTCCCGATGTCCAGGTCAAAGTCGGTGTACCGGAGCTCGCCGAAAATTCCGATTTTGCCGAGGGTCACCTCGACGCCGGCGCCGGCGTTGAAGGCGGCATCCGATTTTTTGCCGAGGCCCTTCAGGTTCACAGAATAGGTCCCATAGCCAACAGTGACATAGGGATAGACGATCGCCAGGGAGATTCCAAGTTTTCCACTGATGCCGAGATAATAATAATCCATCTCCTGTTCCGGCAGGGCGTCGGCCTCGGCCAGCAGATTATGATTTGACCGGTAGAATTGCCCTTCGATGGCCAGCCCCAGGAACTTGATCCCGGCCTGGGCTCCGTAGAGAAAGGCCGAGCTCTTATCGAACTTGATCTGGTCCGCTTTGGCGTTCTGATTGGACAGGCCGCCCCGAATGCCCAAGTAGAACTGCGCCCGCGCTGGAGTGGAAAGGAGGGCCAGGGAAAAGGCCCCGCAGACGGCCAGGTGATAAAACTTTCTTTTCATTTTCTCCTCCGCCTCATCATCACTCCGTTTAGTCGAATGATCGAGGCTTCGCCAGGACTTCAAGAACCCTCAGGTCAAAAAAAGTCTGGGCATTGGCCGGCCGCAAGAGGAGCGCCGTATCGGCCCCCCAGCTTGACCCCCCGATAGAAATGCAGGGCTCGAGGATGGAGATCAGGCCGGCATCGGCCGCCATGAGGCTGACCTCGATGGCCACTTTGGCTCCCTCTCCGAAGGTGCGGAGCGTATAGGCGATGATCTCGTCGAGTTCGTAGGTCGCCAGTTTTTTCCTGACGGAGCGGTTGACTCCGCCAAAAGCGTGTTGGCCGGTGAAGACCTTCCCCCCGAGGGCCTCGATCTTCCGGCGCAGGGCCGGCTTGAGTTCCTGGAAGTCGGGCCTGAGAAAGCCGGTCGAATGGGTGACCACGACCAGGTTTTTGGAGGAGAAAAACGCGGCCGCTTGGAGGCCCGTTTTTCCGGAGCTCGAGGCCACGACGATATCGTTGATGCCCAACTCCTCGGCCCGGGCAGCGGCGATCTGGAGAGTCCGGAGAGTGTTCTGAGGCCCCGGCTTATCAAAGCATAGGCAGGGGACCAGCAGGTCTCCACGTTTGTTTTTTCTTTTAGGCGACGTTTTATTCGATGGCATGGGCTTAAGTTTATTTTGCCCCTGCCGTCCATTTT
>CAYOZW010000056.1:0-15790 GCA_964408495.1 uncultured Eubacteriales bacterium | reverse complement strand
CTCATCCCATCGTTGGGGATGATAAATCGGGCGGTCATTAGATGTCAAATTGAGCTGAAACTATGTCAACGCAACATCAATTTGTCCTGTTTTCACTTCAGGCTCTGAACAACGGGCCCACGCTTCCAGAGATGAGTCGGTGGAGGGATATACTTTGGGGATTTCCTCCGGATCTTAACAGCGGATACGCGGTCGGGCGGCTATATAAGGATATCCTTTTTCCTGTACTTCGCGATAGAGAAGATGATAAGAACAGCGGCCAGCCCGAGAAAATACAGCACGCGCCACCAAACCAGACCGTAGTCGGGACGAAGAACTTGGGTGTCAACGAATTTAAATGGACTGAAATAGCCTATCTTGTCCACGGACGGGGTGATCTTGGATAGAGCATCGAGAAAGTATCCCCCGACGATAATGCCTATCGTCATCCCGGTAATCGAGCGGCCTCTTTTTATCCAAAGGGAAAGAGCAAAACCGAGGGCGCCGAAGGTGAGCATGAGCAAAAAGGAATAAAACGTGAGAGTAAGAAAGGCGCCCAGCCTGTAGCTGCTTTCCCCCTTGAAAATCTCCAGGCTGGCGAAACCAGCGAGAAGGATCACTGTGTTGAGCAGCATGAGATAGGTCAAAAACGTGGCCAGTTTGCTGACGGCGACTTCGGACCGCGTGACTGGCTTGGCGAGGAGAAATTCGGCTGTTTTTTCGCGCTCTTCCTTGGCGAGGATTCTTCCGGCCAAGAGCATGGAATAGAAGCTGCCCAGGAGCATAATGAAGATCGTGTTCCGAGTGGCGTAAAAGCCAAGAACATTTGTCAACGCTTCGACGCTGTGTCCAAAGGCGTTTACCATACCTTTCATAAAGGGATTTTCGAGAAAGGCCGTCACCTGTTTCAGCATATCGCCCCGCATGAGGATGGGAAAGAAGGCCATGCCCAGAAAAATGACGCAAAAGATAGCGGCGCTCCAAGCGATGAACGAGGGCCGGTTGAGTTTTAGCTCCTTCCGGTAGATGTTCGCGTTGATTTTCATCTTGGCTTGGGCCCGTTCTCCTCGTCCTCGGAGTAGTAATGCATGAAGATCTCCTCGAGGCTTGATTCTTCGATAATAAGATCCTCGATGCCTTTCCCGGCCAGCCCCTGGAGCAGAGCCCCTGTATTCCCCGAATACATGAAAGTCAGGAGGTTATTGTCGGTCTGAAGATTGATCACGCCTTCACAACTGATTTCGGCGCCGGTGACGGGCCGGTTAAATTCCACCTGGATCTTTCGGAGCTGCTTTTTCCGGAGGGTTTCGATGTCTTCGACGGCGGCGATTTTCCCTCCCTTGATGATCGCCACCCTCCGGCACATTTTTTGCACCTCGCTCAGAGTGTGGGAGGAGAAGAATATTGTCGTCCCCCGGCTGTTTTCCTCTTTTAAGATGTCGAAAAACTTGGCCTGCATCAGCGGATCCAATCCGCCGGTGGGTTCATCCAGGATGAGAAGGCGGGGGCTGTGGATGAGGCTCTGAACGATGGCGACTTTTTTTTGGTTCCCCCGAGAGAGGTCGAGGATTTTTCTATCTAGGTCAAGAGCAAAGGTGTCGGCCAGTTCCTCGATTCTCGCTTCGCAGTCGGAGGCGTAAAAACCGGCTGAGTAGCGGAGCAGCTCGCGGACGTCCATTTTTGGGTAGGTGCCCATCTCTGCCGGCACATAGCCGATCTGCTTTTTGATCTCGCGGGTATCCTTGAAGATATCCCGTCCGAAAATTTTTGCGGTTCCGGACGTGGGGAATATCAGGCCGAGCAGGGCCCGGATGGTCGTCGATTTTCCTGCCCCGTTTGGTCCGATGAAGCCAAACGTTTCCCCGGCTTGGATGGTCAGGTTGAGATCGACAATGCCCCGGGCTTTCCCGTAATATTTCGTGAGATTGGAGATTTCGATAACGATTTCGCTCATCGGCCCATGACCTGACTCAAATCATAATATATTCATCGAGGGGAATTTAACAATACGTTATATGGTTTTTCTCTAAACGATGAACAACTGGAATCCCGTCACTGCCAAGATTTCGATATTGATTGACTGTGTCGCCGCATTGAGGAGGTCTGTCTGCCACAAAGGTCAGCTTAGGGCTGTGCCCATATCGTCGGAGCGCGTTTGAACTAATAGCACCCGAATTCGCGGAAGGCTTCATACATCGCCCGGATATTCCCCAGGGGGACATCGGGCCCGATCTCGCCGCAGCCGATAAGTCCGCCGTGGGCCGTTCCGCAGGCCTCGAACGTCCGTTGGACCTCTTCCTTGACTTTGGAGGGGGAGCCGAAAGGCAGGACGCGTTGGCGGTCGATATCGGTCCGGAAAGCGACACGTCCGCGCAGGTTGCGGGCAATCCAATCATGGCCCACGACGGCGGCCTGCACATTGATGACATCCACTCCGATTTCGATGAGGTCACCCAGGATCTCGTTCGCGCAGCCATCCGTGTGGAACCAGACATTCCGGCCCTCTTCTCTGACCGGAGCGAACATGGCCGCGTAGCGGGGCTTGAAGATTCGGCGCCACGTCTCCGGCCGAATGAGCAGGCCCTGCTGGCCACCCCAGTCATCGCCGAAGTGGATTCCGTCGTACTCGAGGCAAATCCACTTTTCGATCCAGCGCAGGTTGAAGGCCAGCAGGTCGTCGAGGAGCTTTTCGAGCATGGCCGGTTCGGCCGCCAGGTCGACCATCAGGTTCTCCATGCCCCGGAGCTGCTGGAGCTGCTCGAAATAGGTGATCCAAGCGCCTCGGGCGTACCAGCGCTCGTCGAACCCGCACATGTGACCGCTGTACTGGCGTCCCTCCGGCGGCCCGGCTGGAAAGTCATCCGGCCATGTATATTCGGCATAGCGGTCCAGTCCCTTGATCGGCCAGTCGATGGGAATACCGCAGACGCCCATCCATTCCACCCGCCAGAGGGTGCCGAAGTCGTCCCGGTTCAAACCCTGCTTATAAAGGGGTGGGAATTTCTCAACGGGGAGATCTTTCATGTAGTCCCACCCGAAATCCTCGCGGTATTCGCTCAGAATCTCGTCGAGCGCCCGGCCGTACTTGAGCTGGGCGGCCGGCAGGACGGCGTGGGAGATCGGGACGCGGTCGGGGTCTTGGAAGCGGATGGCCCGGCGCGCTCTTTCCCGGGAGTTCATCGTGGTCCGTCCCCCGTTTATCTTTTTTTCAGCTTTTCGAGCTGTTCGATGGCCGTCTCAACGGCTTTCCTGATCTCGGCGTTTTCCGGGTCGAACTCTAAAAGGCCCCGCCAGATGGAAACCGCCTCCTTGAGATGGCCTTTTCTATAAAGGTCCAGGCCTTCCTTGGTGAGCTGGGTTCGACATTTCTTGATACCCTCTTCAGCGGCACTCCAGGGAAACGAGAGAGAGAGGCCGGTCTGTTTTGCCAGCGGGTAGCCGTCCCCCAGAGCGGCGTAGCCTTTTCCCGCGCCGAGGAAGTCTTTTCTGGCTATGGCCCTATCCGCCAGACGTTTGAGTTCTTCCATAATCCGCTGCAGGCCGGCGGATACTTCAGCCTGGCGGAGAAGCTCCGGAGGCAAAATTCTGTAGCTGTCCAGTGTTTTTTGATAAGCGCCGGCAGCAAGGGCCTGCCTGGCCCTCCGTTCGCTCAGATGCGTCTGGCATTCCATGATGCGCTGGCTGAGCAGGGGAGGCCCGAACGACAGCGTTAGCTTGAAGGCAGCGAATCTGGGAAAATGCGTGGACAAGAGCGCATAGGTCTTTTCGGCGGCATCGTAATCTTTGGAATCGAATGACTGGTCAGCCCTGGCTTTGATTTTCTCGATGACTTCAGCATATTCATTCAACAGGGGCTCATGGCCGGGGTGCTGCTCGATGACCGCTGCGTAGGCGGCGATGGCCCCCTCGAAGTCCCCGACCACGAGATAGCGCCGGGGCTGGGATGTGTCCGGCTCGATATCCGGCTTTTTGGACGGGCCGCAGGAGGAGAGGAGGAGCCCGCCGGCGAGGATGGCGAAGAGAAGCGCTCTGGGCCTTAAGGTTTCCAATTTTCATTCCCTAGGCTGATGGATATCATCGGCCGCTCTTTTTTTTTGTATGGCGATGAACCGGGCCGTCATCTCCGGGTCGAACTGCATGCCGCCCAAGGCGACGATTTCGTCCCGGGCTTTCTCCTCGCTAAAGGCATGCCGGTAGGGCCTGTCCGAGGTCATGGCGTCATAGACGTCGGCCAGGGAGATGATGGCCGCGGCTTTGGGAATCCTGTCCCCGGCCAACCCGTCCGGATAACCCGTCCCATCGAACCACTCATGGTGATACTTGATCGCCGGGATGTATTTCAAGAGCGAAGGAGCCTTGGCCAGGATTTCCGCGCCGTATTCGGGGTGCCTCCTCATTTCCCGTTGCTCGGAGGTGTCGAGCTTGCCCTTTTTCTGGAGGATGGAATCGGGGATTCTGATCTTCCCGACGTCATGAAAAAGGCAGGCGATCTCGAGCTCCTCCAGCTCGACAGGTCCAAGACCAAGCTCTCGGCCGAGCTCGACCGAGAGTTTGGCCACCCGGGTAGAATGGCCGAGGGTATGAGTGTCCCGGGCATCGATGGCCGCGGCCAACACCCGGACCGTTGAGACATAGGCTTCCTCCAGCTCCTTGGCGTAATGGCTGAGGCTCGTCTTCTGGGCGGTGATCAGCGCCGTCATCTCGTTGAAGCTCTCGGTCAGCGTGCCGAGCTCGTCCCGGGAGTAAATCCGCAAAGGCCGGCTCCGCCGCCCTTCCTTGAGCTCGGCGACTCCTTTCGAGAGCTCGTGAACAGGCCTGGTCAGGAACGCGGTCAGAAGGACACTGCTGGCGACGCCGATGAGCAGAAGGGGGCCGAGGAGGGCCAGGATCTTGTTGCGGGCCTCGCGCTGGGCTCTGACCAGCACGGACTTGTTGACGGTCAGGATGACCGTGCCGAGGGGCTTCTCCATGAAAACGATCGGAGTTTTAATCTCGTACAGCTCCCGGATCGGGCCGGGTATCTCGTGAACGGTCGTCCCGTCTTCGGATTCGGTCAGCAGGTCCCCCGCGGCCGGCTGGAACATTTCCCCGGCCTTCCGGGTATCGCTGTGAACGAGGATTTCACCATCCAGGTTGATGATGGCCATGGACTCGATATCTGGATTGGTGGTCTTGACCCGATAGACAATGTTGTCAAGCCCGAGGAGGTCCTGGGAGATGAGACTGTAGCCGGCCATGGAAGCCGCGCCCCGGCAGAGCGTTTCGACCCGCTTGACCACCTCGTTCAGGATGTTCTGGTTCATGATCCGCAGCGCGATGATAGAGAAGACGAGGGTTGTCGAGATGAGCAAGGCGAGGACATACAGGGAGGCTCTGACCCGAATTTTCCTCAAGAGGGGGAGGCGGCTGTCCTTGGTCACCGAAGCGTCTAGCAAATCAGCCTCAGCCCTTTAGGGATGGTCTGGACCTGGATGTCTTGAAACATTGCGGGAGTCCGGTATCCGCCGATTATCTCTCCATCCACCTGGATGCCAAACCCGCCTTCCGAGGAGATGCTGAATGTCGGCGCGCTCAGGAAGGCGACCTCGGGTGCGCCGACGTGCTCCCCCCTGCGGGCCAAAAAAGCCAGGCGGGCCAGCCGGCGGAACGAACAGTCTTCGATTAGGCAGCCGTCCAGCCGTCCGTCATCCGGGCGGGCCGAGGGGACGAGAATTCTCCCACTGGCCCAGAACCGGATATTATTGAAACTGGCCAGGACGAAGCGGCCGTGCTCTTCTTTATCCTCGGTCTGAACGGACAATGACAAAGGGACCCCTTTTTTCCGGTAGGAATCAACGATCCCCAGAGTTCCCGCCAGACTCTGGAACGACGCGAACCGCGGCCATTTCCTGGAGAATTCCTCAACGTACCTGTTGACCTGGACACCCAGGCCGATGTTCACTTGTCCGATAAAAAATTTGAGAATTTGGCCGCGGTGACGCACGGCGCCCAGGTCGATCGTTCTCGTTCTTCCGTGCTTCAAGGCCCGGCAGGCCTTCTCCAAGCTCTCGAGCTCAAATTCCCGGGAGATATCGTTGGAAGAGCCCAAGGGGATCAGCCCGAAAATCACCTGCGCGTCTGTCCTGGCTAGTTCGTCGATCATGATCTGAAAGGTCGAATCTCCTCCGGCCCCGGCCAAAACCCGGCCGCGGCCGGCGCAGTCTCTGGTCAGGGCCCGCAAATCGTCTTCGCTCTGAGTGACAATGAGGTCGTAGGGCACATCCCATTTCCCGAGCAGGCTTTCCAAGCGGGCTTTTTTATTCTGGGCCGCTCCCTTCCCCGCGGAAGGATTGAAGAGGATGAAAATCTTGTCCGTCACCATCGTCTTGAAGCGGGTTTTACACTTCCTGAAGCCGCGCCGTTAGGATTCGCTTTTGGCCGCCCCTCAGGACCTCCACCCGGACCTCGTCACCCACGTTGTAGCTTTCGAGGATTTTGTAGAGGTCGTCCGAGTTCTTAACGCTCCGGCCGTCGATGGCTACGATGATGTCTCCCAAAACGACATTGCCCTGCCGGTCATAGTGGGTCGGCAGCATGCCCGCTCCGGCGGCCGCACCCCGGCTATCGACATCAAGGACCAAAACACCCTCTTCGATTCCGACCTGCCTGGCGACAGAGTCCTCGACGACCTGGATGCCGAGCCCGGGTTGGATGACTTTGCCGAAGGCGATGAGCTGGGAGACAATCCGGTTCACGGTGTCGATGGGGACGGCGAAGCCGACACCGGCATAGGCGCCCGAGGGGCTGTAGATCGCCGTGTTGACTCCGATGCAGCGGCCGGCGCTGTCCAGCAGCGGACCGCCGGAGTTTCCCGGGTTGATGGCTGCGTCCGTCTGGATGACGCCTTGAATCGGCCTCCGGGTCAGGGATTCGATCTCCCGGCCGAGGGCGCTGATGACTCCTGTCGTCAGGGTTTGGTCGAGGCCGAAAGGATTGCCGATGGCATAGACGGACTGTCCCACCTTGAGGTCGGAGGACATCCCGACACGGATAGGCCGCAGCTTCTCTCCGGGGGCCGCAATCTTGAGCACGGCGAGGTCTTTGTCGGGAGCGCGGCCCACGACCTCGGCCTTCCAGACGGACTGGTCGGAAAGCGACACCTGGACATCCTGAGCCTGGTAGATGACATGAAAATTGGTCACGATGTGCCCGCTGTCGTCCCAGATGAACCCCGATCCTGTCCCCTGAGGAATCTCGAATTCGTTGAAGGTGAAGAGATCCCTCCTATAGACCAGCGTGGTGATATAAGCGACCGAGGTTTTGGCTTGTTCGAAGATGGCAATGGCGGTTTGTTCCTCCGGCTGGAGGGATCCGCGTGGGTCGACCGGGCGGACCGGCGCCATCCTCGGCCTCTCCTGAGAGCCGAGCTCTGAAGCCATAACCAGGCAAAAGAGAAAAGTCAGGATTGGGAACATGATTCCCTTTCTTCTTGCCATCATGATACACCTCGCCGTACGACCGGCATCTTCCGATAAAGGAGACCTTTCTCCTTTGGGCCAGTATATGACCGTCTCCACGGGGAGTCAAGAAATCCGGCCTCCGCGTCCCTTGTTTCAGCGGCTGGGCCAGACGTACAATGGGCACCGAAGGACCGTCGAAACATCCGTAGGAGGTGACGATATGACTTCTCGATTGAAGACCTTCAGCTTGTACCGGGAAAAGATGAACGAAAAGATCCTGGCCGGCGAGCATCTGGGGATCAAGCGGTTTTTCAACTTGGACACGTCCGCCTACCGGGACGGATCTCTATCGGGGAAGACCAAAGAGCTACTTGGCCTGGTGGCGTCGGCCGTCCTCCGCTGCAATGATTGCGTTGACTATCATCTGATCCAGTGCGTCACGGAGGGCTATACCGACGCCGAGCTTCACGACGCCCTCAACGTCGCCCTGATCGTCGGCGGCAGCATAGTCATCCCCCACCTGAGACATGCCTATGAAACGATCGACCTGCTGCGGCAGGAACCGACGGGCCAGCCTTAACGCCCGCCCTGTACGGCTATTGGCGGCTCTCTGGGCCCCTTGACATCATCCAAAAAAGGGGTGCCGGCGTAGCGATTTCCGGGCTTGCGTTTGGGTGGAAAAGACATAGAATATGGATTTTTGGGCAGCTCTTTCCGGGTTAGGAGAAGAAGGAATGAACGGACGTCACATACTCTCGACGGGTTCTTGTTTGGTCTTTATCTGGCTGCTTATCGGGGGCCCGGTGTCCTCCATGGCGCGGGCTCAAACGGAGGAGGGAGGTCCGGCCCCGCTCGTCTTCAACGTCAAAGATTTCGGAGCCACCGGCGCGAAGGCCGATCAGGCCGGTCCGGCCATCCAGAGGGCCGTCGATGCCTGTTCAACAGCCGGCGGAGGAATGGTTTATCTTCCGCCCGGCGAGTACACTTCAGGGACGATTCATCTTCGCAGCCACGTCCGGTTCTTCATCGAGGCGGGAGCGACGCTCTTTGCCTCGCGGGACAAGCAGGATTATGACAAGCTCGCCCTGTTTTATGGCGAGGACCTGGCCAATATCTCGATCGAAGGAAGGGGACTGGTTGATGGTCAATCGGAGTACGAGTGGCGACTCAACGATATCGACGACCGTTTCATCCGGGACAACCAGTTGCTGATGGAGGCCGCGGGAAAGCCCCTCCTGCGGTCATTCCCCAAAGACCGGGCCCTGCCCAAAATGGTCCTCCTCCTGCGCTGCCGGGATGTCCGGATCTCCGGTCTCAGCTTTATGCGTTCTCCGAGCTGGACGATCCATCCTTACGGCTGCGAACGAATGGTCATCGACGGAGTTTATATCTATAGTAGCCTCAAGGAAGGCGTCTGGGCTGACGGCATCGACCCCGACGGTTGCAAGGACCTGCGTATTGCCAACTCGACGATCGAAACCGGCGACGACGCCATCGTCTTCTACTCGATGAACTGGTTCGGCCCGGCCTTGCCCTGCGAGAATATCACCGTTACCAATTGTCGCCTATCTTCGGCTTCATCAGCCCTGAAATTCTGCGACGGGAACATGAACTGTGTCCGCAAGGTGACGGTCTCGAACTGCGTCATCACGGACTCTAACCGGGGGCTCGCTTTCATGGTCTTCGACGGAGGCTATGTCAGCGACGTTGTCATCTCCGACGTGACCATCGACTGCATCCGCCACGACTGGTTCTGGTGGGGAGACGGCGACCCCTTCCATTTCAACATCAAACGGCGGAGCGAAGTCCATCCTCAGGTCGACTGGCAGAATGAGCCGCCGGCCGGATCTATCCGCAACGTCAAGCTGCAGAACATCATCGCCCACGGCAAGGGATCGAGCCTGATTAACGGCCATCCGATGAGCTGGCTGGACGGCATCACTCTGGAGAATATCAAGCTCATCCTGTCCCATGATCCTGAAGCGCCCATCCAGAAAGTCGAGCACGCCCTGAAGTTCCGCTGGGCCCGCAACCTCAAGATCCGGGGTCTGGAGGTCGTCTGGGACCGGCCGGAATCGGAAAACTGGAAGAGTGCCCTCTACTTTGAGGATGTCAAGGGGCTGGAATTAACGGAGTTCACCGGACGACAAGGACTTGTCGGAACGGGACAGCCGGCTATCGTCCTCAACCAGGTCGAAGACGCTCACTTTTGGCGCAATAGGGCCCTCCCGGATACCGCAATATTTTTTGATATCCGGGGAGAACGCAGCTCCGGCCTCTATCTCTTTGACAACGATCTCTTGGAAGCCCATACCCCTTACCGGATAGATCCGGAGGTCGGGGCGGAGAACGTCAAGACTCGAGGCAACCTTGAGAAATCCGGGCAGTAACCTTCGTCCTTATGCCTGGGAGCCGGATGGGTCTGCACCCCGATCGATCAAAATCGTTTGAGTGGGATAGGCGAATTCGATTCCTTCCTCCTGAAAGCGGCGGAAGATCGCCAGGTTAATGCCCTGCTGAACATTCATGTAGATGTTGTAGTCTGGAGAATTGACGTAGTAGACGTTTTCGAAGTCGAGGGAAAAATTCCCGAAGGCCTTGAAGTGTGATCGGTCAAAGCGGGCAAGTTCCTGAGCTTTGATGATCTCCTCGATCATTCCCGGGATCGCCGCCAACTTCTCCGGCGACGTCTGGTAGACGACTCCTACATTGAACACAATCCGCCGCTCTTCCATCCGCTGGTAGTTTCTGATCCGGCTCCTGAGCAGGTCGCTGTTGGAAAAGACGAGCTGCTCTCCCCCGAGGCTGCGGAGGCGGGTTGTTTTAAGGCCAATATGCTCCACTCTCCCCATAAGATCGTCCACGACGATGAAATCTCCGATGACGATCGGTTTGTCCAGCAGGATGGACATCGAGGCGAAGAGGTCGCCGAGGATGTTCTGAAGGGCTAAGGCGACCGCGATCCCGCCTACGCCGAGGCCCGCCACGAGGGCCGTAATGTTGATGCCGAAGTTGTCCAGGGCCAGCAACAGGACGACCGTCCAGAGCGCCAGGCGGACCAGGAATCCGAGGGCTGTATAGGTCGCCAGGCTGGCTGGGTCCTCTTCCTTTTTCTGCCGCTGGATTCGCTCCCTCCAACAATCGAACAGACCGTTTCCCCAGATCGCCAACTGAATGATAAGCGCCAGGATCGTGAGCCTGCCCAGGATCTGTTTGGCCGTCCCGGGGAGAGAAAGAAAATGAGAGCCCAGATAGAGAGAAACCATAAGAAGCAAAAAAGGCTTGGTGCGATGGATGAGGTCGGCGACGAAGTCATCCACGTCGGTGCTGGTCTTTTGGGCGAGGGCGCCGACCCTTCGCGCGGAGATCTTTTTCAAGATGCTCAGGGCGAGGTAGGCAAGCAGGGAGACACCGAGAGCGATGAGCCAGGCCTTGAGCGTACTTTCGAAAAAAACTCTCTCTAGGATACCCATAATGCTATTTCAATATCACATCCAATCCAAAAAGAAAACAGGAACGCCCCCGGGAAAAAAGCGCGGAATCCGTGACCGGGAGGCTCAGACAAAGCTCTGCAGGGCTTTATCCTCGCTGTCGAAGATCTCCAGGATTCGAGTCAATCCTGAATATTGGAAAATGAGCCAGATCTTGGGCGAAAGACCGGCCAGCTTCAGCCTTCCTTTTTTCTCTTTAACCGCTAGGTAAGAAGCGACTAGGTCACCGATCCCGTAGCTGTCAATGAAATCCACCCTGGCGAAATTGATTAGGATGTCGGATTTCCCATCGTCCAGTTGTTCGGCAATCAATCGGTGCAAGGAGGGTGTTTGGTCGTCGGTGAGCCTGATCTCACCGGACAGGTCGGCGATGACGACACCCTTTTTAGCGCGCAGTTTCACCGACATCGCGATCTTATTTTTCCGGATAAAGCCATTTCCACTTTCAGAGGCAAAAACCTCCTTTTTTATTATGTCGGATTCCCGTTCTTCTTGGCAAGCGATTTATTGGCAACGCTAGAGGGCTATTTTTGGAGTGTGAAGCTGGCACAGGCAGTATCGGCCTTGAATCCCGTTAGGTCATCTGTGTACTGCTGTGTGCAGACTTGGCTCTGCTGGCCATTCCCGTATTCGTTTCCCGTGACTTTGAACTTGATCACGGCCAGCGTGCCTTGGCTGGCCGCGGCGATCGGAGTCCCCGCTCCTAAAAAGCCTCCGACCTTAAGGCTTCCCGGGTTGACCTCGTTCCCATCGACCGCCGCCCAGCTTCCTGTAAGATTTCCGCTCTGGACTTCCTGGAACTGGAACATTTTGGGGTCAAAGCTCACGTCCAGCCCGAAGACTCGCATTTCTTTAGTGTTTCCCGCGATCAAAATTGAGACGGTGATGGTCGTATCGGCTGCTCCCGAACTGGGTTCGCAGACGGCTTCGATCACGGGTTGGGGGACCTCGATCGAGGTGGTCGTCGGGCTTTTCTTGCAGCCCGCAAAAAGCAACAGGAGGAGGGTCAGGAGGCCGATCGCCAGGACATGTTTTACGAAGGTCATCATTGACGTCCCCTATTATATCTATAATTTAGTCGCAGGAGAAGCCCTTGGCGGGCATTTTCACCAGCTTTACAATGAGTCGGCTCTGGATTATCATAAGGAGGAAAAGGTAAGACTATGATCCACTCCACAACGGTTATTTGCGTTCGCCGGGAGGGTGGGCTCGCCATGGCGGGCGACGGACAGGTCTCCCATGGCCAGACCATCCTCAAGCAGAAAGCCCGGAAGATCCGGCGTCTGCATAAGGATAAGGTCCTGGCGGGCTTCGCCGGAGCGACATCTGATGCTTTTGCCCTCTTTGCCCGGTTCGAAAACAAAATCGAGGAGTATCGCGGTAACCTGTCCCGGGCGGCCATCGAGCTGGCCAAGGATTGGCGGCTGGACAAAGCCCTCCGGCAGCTCGAGGCCTTGCTCATCGTCGCCGACAAGGACAGCGCCTTCCTCATCTCGGGGACGGGCGATGTGGTCGAGCCCGATGATGGCATAATCGCCATCGGCTCCGGCGGCCCTTACGCCCTGGCCGCGGCCCGTGCCTTGATCAAGCATACAAGTCTCTCGGCCAAAGAGACCGCCCTTGAGGCGCTCCGGATCAGCGCCGGCATTTGCGTTTACACCAACGACCAGATCCTCGTCGAGGAACTCTGAGGAGAGGATTATGGCAGTCTCCAGACCTGGCGACCCCAATCCGGATGAAAACCGGGACAACGAGCTGACTCCCCAAGAGATAGTGGCCGAGCTCGATAAGTACATCATCGGTCAGCGGGCGGGCAAAAAAGCCGTCGCCATTGCCCTGCGGAACCGTTTCCGGCGGAGAAAACTCCCCCCCGAGCTAGGCGATGAGATCGCTCCCAAGAATATCCTGATGATCGGGCCGACCGGCGTGGGTAAGACCGAGATCTCGCGTCGCTTGGCCAAGCTGACATCATCGCCGTTCCTCAAAATCGAAGCCAGCAAGTTCACAGAGGTGGGCTATGTGGGCAGGGACGTGGAATCGATGATCCGGGACCTTGTCCGTATCTCTGTCGACATGGTCAAGCAGGAAAAAATCGAGGAGATCCGGGAGAAGGCCACGAGCAACGTAGAAGAGCGAATTCTCGACATCCTTCTCCCTCCAGCGAGACGAAAGGGGAATGCTCTGACGGAGGGGGGCGATTACGACAGGTTCCTCGAAACCAGGGAGAAGTTGCGCAAGCAGCTCCGCGAGGGTGTCTTGGAAGACCGCCAGGTCGAGATCGAAGTCAAGGAAAAAACGGTTCCGCCATTCGAGGTTTTCTCGAATTCAGGAGTTGAAGAGATCGGCATCCATATCCAGGAAATACTCCCCGGATTCCTGGGCGGCAAATCCAAGAAAAGGCGGGTGAAGATCCGGGACGCCCGGGAGTTCCTGATGGAAGAAGAGGAGAGGCGCCTTGTCGATATGGATCAGGTGGCCCGTCTGGCTGTGGAAAGGGCAGAGCATTCGGGCATTATCTTCCTGGATGAGGTGGATAAAATATCGGGCCGGGAATCCGGACGCGGCCCGGAGGTCAGCCGGGAGGGCGTCCAGCGCGACCTCCTGCCGATTATCGAAGGCACGACCGTGAACACGCGCTATGGCCTGGTTAGGACCGACCACATATTGTTCATCGGAGCGGGCGCATTCCACGTTTCCAAACCGGCCGACCTTATCCCGGAACTGCAGGGGAGATTTCCGATCCGGGTCGAACTCACCCCCCTCAACAAAGAGGATTTCCTCCGCATCCTGACCGAGCCCGAAAATGCTCTTATCAAGCAATATCGCGCACTCCTGGAGACCGAAGGGGTTCATATCGACTTCACCGACGACGCCGTTGACGAGATCGCCGATATAGCCGAAAAGGTCAACGACGAAGCCGAGAATATCGGCGCCCGTCGGCTGCATACCATCATGGAAAAAGTCATGGAAGAGATCTCTTTCGCAGCTCCTGGGATCGCCGAAAAAAATATCCTGATCGACCGGACCTACGTCGAGAATCAGATCCGCGATATTCTCAAGGACCAGGACCTCCGCCGGTTCATCCTCTGATGACGAGGCGCGTTGTTTTCGTTGTGCTGCTTTCCACCCTGACGGCCCTTTCTGGCTGCGGAAAAAAAGGGCCGATCGAGCCGCCCCTGGTGCGGATCCCTCAGACCGGCCAGAACCTCACCGCCCTCCAGAGAGGCGGGAGGGTCTTCCTGAGCTGGTCCAATCCGGAGGCCTATATCGATGGTAACCCGATCGAAGATGTGGCCGTTGTCGAGCTCTGGCTGATCCAGGAAATACGAAGCGGCGCTGGCGCGGCCAAAAAATGGACCGCAGCCGAGTTCGAGAACAAGGCAGAGCTGTTGACCCGCATCTCCGCTGATCAATTCGGTGCTCTCCATCCCCCGGGGGCGTCAGGCGCCGAGCTGACCTATCTCTATCTTCCGAAGGCCGAGGATCTCGGCGGAAAGGTCCTGACGTTTGCCCTTCGGGTGAGGGACAGGAAAATGAGGAGTTCCGGTTTTTCTGAGCCCGTTTCGCTGGTTCTCCTGTCGCCGCCTCTCCCGCCTCAGAAAGTCCGGGCTGTCGTTTTCGAGGATCATATCCAGGTCGGCTGGGATGATCCCGCTCAAGCCGGCGAGGGCGTGGAATCCAAGAAGGCCGACGGCTATAATATCTACAGGTCAGGCGGCGAAAGCTCAGTTGCACGGCTGAATTCCGGTTTGATCAAGAAACGCGAGTATCAGGATAAGGAATTCTCGTTTGACCAGACCTATCGTTATTTTGTGAGAGCCGTCCTGGACTCAGTCCCACCAGTGGAGAGCGAGGATTCCGAGCGGTTCGAGGTTATCCCCCGGGACACTTTCCCTCCGGCCCCCCCCCGGGGGCTGACGGCCATCAGAGGATCCACGTTCATCGCCTTGAGCTGGGAGTCCGGCCGGGAACCCGACCTGGCCGGTTACAACGTCTGGAGAAGAAAAGACGGGAAGGGAGAATTCGTCCTGCTGGCCAGCTTGACCGTCGCTGAAAGCGCCTTCCAGGATGCGATGGTTGAAAAGGGCATCCTATATGAATATGCTATTACTGCGTTGGATACCTCGGGTAACGAGAGCCGGAAGTCAGGCTCGGCCCGCGCCTCCATGAGAGACAACCCGACGACATGAAGATCTATCGGTTTGAACAAAGGAAGAAGCCCCTTTTCGGCGTCCTCGAGGGAGAGACCCTCCACCCGGTTTCCGGGTCGATCTTCGGGGAATTCCGGGTGCAGGAAAGAAGCATTCCGATCAGCCGGGTCACTCTTCTTCCCCCGGTGGAGCCGACCAAGATCGTCGGCGTCGGCCGAAACTACAGAGAGCACAGCCGGGAGATGGGGAATCCCCTCCCCGAGGAGCCGTTGCTTTTCCTGAAACCCCCCTCGGCGGTGATCGGGCCGAACGGGGCTATCCTCTATCCTGAGGCTGCTCAGAGAGTTGATTTCGAAGGAGAACTGGCCGTCGTCATCAAGAAGGAAGCGCGGCGGCTGGCTGAAAAGGCGGATGTCGGGGAGTTTGTCCTTGGCTACACTTGCTTCAACGATGTCACCGCGCGTGACCTCCAGGTGAAGGACGTCCAATTCACCCGGGCCAAGTCCTTCGATACCTTTGCTTCGATCGGCCCCTGTATCGCCCTCGGGATCGATCCCTCCCGATTGAGGATCAAGACGTTCCTGAACGGTAAGCTCAGGCAGTCCGGGAGCACCCGGAACATGGTCTTCCCGATCCCCTTTCTCATCCGCTATGTTTCCCACATCATGACCCTCCGTCCCGGCGACGTCATCACTACGGGGACCCCTGATGGAGTAGGCCCGATGTCTCC
>CAYOZW010000055.1:9339-15856 GCA_964408495.1 uncultured Eubacteriales bacterium | reverse complement strand
CCTTGCTCATGCTCGGTAGCCTGGCGCTCTTTAAGCCGCGGGCATTCGCCGAAACAGGAGGGAAGAAGAACATGAAACAGGAAGTCAAGACGGAACGGGCGCCTCAGGCCATCGGTCCATATTCCCAGGCCGTCATCGCCGGAGGGTTCATTTTCTGCTCGGGCCAGATCGCCATCGACCCGGCCAGCGGCGAGCTCAATACGGGAGGAATCGAAGACCAGACTCGGCTGGTCCTGAAAAACCTAGGCGCCGTTCTCGAGGCCTCCGGGAGTTCTTTTAACCAGGTGGTCAAAGCCACGGTCTTTCTCCAGGACATGAACGATTTCAGCCGGATGAATCAGGTCTATGCGGAGTTCTTCAAGTCCCCATTTCCGGCTCGCGCCGCCGTCCAGGTCGCTCGCTTGCCTCGCGATGTCAAGGTCGAAATCGAAGCCATCGCCTTCCTCAAGTGATGGCGATCAAGGCCTAGACGAACCCGATTGAATCCGCTAGAATATCTTCTCATGCCGATATACGAGTTCGTTTGTCAGAAATGCGGACGTTGCTTTGAGACTCTCGTCCGCCTGGGGGCTGAAAAAGGAGTGACCTGCCCGGAATGCCGGAGCTCCGATGTTCAGAAGCTCTTTTCTTCCTTCGGCATCGGCGGTGGGGGGAGCCGTCTCAAGGCCGCATCGAGCTCGTGCACTTCCTGTTCAAGCAAAACCTGCAGCACCTGTCACTGAGTGGTTCTGCGGAGGGCACCGCCGTCGCCTCAGGCGAAAAACTCCCGGATGGTCTCGATGATATAATCCTGCTGCCCGGCGGTCAGTTCGGGATAGATCGGCAGGGCGAGGACCTCCCGGGCCGCTCTCTCCGAGACCGGAAAATCCCCCTTCTTGTAGCCGAGGTCGGCGAAGCATTCCTGCTGATGGAGCGATAGAGGGTAGAAAATCGAAGTCCCTACACCTTTTTCCTTCAAGTGAGCCTGGAGCTTGTCCCGGCTCTTTGTCCTGATCACGTATTGATGGTAGGTGTGATAGTTGCGTGCCCCGCAGTCCTTGTAAACGGCCACGGGAGTTTTGACCAGCCCGGAGCTTTCCAGCCCGGACTCGGCGAATTTCCGGTCGTAATAATCCGCCCGCTCACGGCGTTTCTGCTGCCAGTCATCAAGATGTCTGAACTTGACCCGCAGGATGGCGGCCTGGAGAGCGTCGAGCCGGAAGTTCCCCCCCAGTCGCTTATAGAAATATTTGGAGATCCCCCCATGGACGCGGAGCGTCCGGAGCCAATCCGCCAACCGGGCATTGTCGGTCAGGACCATCCCTCCGTCTCCGTAGCCACCCAGGTTTTTGGAGGGGTAAAAAGAAAGCGTTCCCGTTGTCCCCATTGTCCCGGCCCGCCGGATGCCTTTGCGGCTCGGATATTCCGACCCGATCGCCTGCGCCGCATCTTCCACCACCCAGAGGCTATCCTGATTGGCACGCTTTATGATGGGGTCCATGTCCGCGCACTGTCCGTAGAGATGAACGGGGAGGACGGCCTTGGCGCGGCTTCCCCCCCGCTTTTTTTGGACCCTCGAGAGGACCTCCTCAAGACTTGCCGGGTCGAGGTTATATGTTCCTGGATCGATATCACAGAAGATCGTCCGGGCGCCCAGGCGGGCGATCGCGCCGGCCGTGGCGAAGAAAGTGAACGGTGTCGTGACGACCGCGTCGCCGGCGCCGATGCCGAGGGCCATCAAGGAGATGAGCAACGCATCCGACCCCGACGACACCCCGATACCGAAGCGGACGCCGCTGTAGGCGGCAATCTCCTTTTCCAGGGCAGCGACTTCAGCTCCCAGGATAAAGCTCTGACTAGCCATAACAGCGAGCACCGTCTCGTCGATCTCGTTTTTGATGGTCGCGTATTGGGCCTTTAAGTCGAGCATCGGAACGTTCATGGCGGTTCTCCTCATGGCCGGGCTTTCTTGAGTTTCTTCTTTTCTATTAAAAGCTGCCCCTGATAGGACACGTAGCTCAACAGGATCATCACCCTTTCCTTGTCGTCAAGCTCACGCTCAAAGACGCCCCGGAGCCCCTTGAGCGCGCCCTCAGCCACCTCGATCTCGTCTCCCACCCGGGGTTCGACGCCGTGTTTCTCGAACTCAATGAGGCCTTCAACCTCCCTGGCCTTGAGCTCCCGGATGACCTCTTCAGGGATGGGAATCGGACCTTCCTTGTTCCCCACCACCCTTTTGACACCTCGGGTGTACTTGACCATCTGGTACTGGAGAGGAAAATCAAAGATGAGAAAGCCGTAGCCCGGGAAAAACGGCCTGACCCGGTTCTCCAGCTTGAAAACCGGATTATAATAGGTGAACCCCCCCTCGGCGAAAAGCTTCTCCACCTGGAATTCCTTTTTGGGCTTGATGTTGACGACGTACCAGTTGGCCATTTCGTTCAATCGAAGAGCTTGGCGGTCTTGTAGAATTCAGGACGGCGGTCCTGGAGGAACCGTCGCTTGGCGAAGCAGCGGGGGATCAGGCCCAGATCGCATTCCGCTTGGAGGATGACCTCCTCGTCTTGCGGGGCGCGACCGATCACTCGGCCGTCGGGGTCGACGATGAAGGATTCACCGGAGAAATGGTTGACCTCTTCCCTGCCCATCCGGTTGACCAGGGCGGCGAAATAGCCGTTCTGGAAAGCAGCGACCTGGAGTTCCGCTTCGAATAAGCCCGGGGTCCATTCCCCCACCGCTCCCGCCTGGGGGATGATGACAAGCTCGGCGCCCTGGAGAGCGAGTCCGCGCATGTGCTCGGGGAAATGGCGGTCGTAGCAGATGGCCACACCGACCCGGCCGATGCCGGTCTTGAAGACAAAGTCAGGCCTGTCACCCGGCGCATAGAATCCTCGTTCGTAGAAGCCGGGCCCTTCCATGATGTGGACCATCCGGACGACACCGAGGATACGGCCGTCGGTGTCGATCACCGGAGAAGAATCATAGGTCCTCTCCCCGTCTCTCTCGAACAGGTTGAGGACGGCCGCCACACCATGTTCGCGGGCCAGTTTCGTAAATGCATCCGTGGTCGGTCCGGGAATAGGTTCGGCCAAAGCCAGGGACTCCGGGGTGGCCGGGTACTGGGGGAGAAAACGGAGAAAGGCCAGCTCGGCGAAGGCGACGAGTCCGGCGCCGGCCTTGGCGGCCTGCTTGAACGCTTCCATTCCGCGGCGGAGATTGTCTGCCCGGTCCGGGGAAGCGGACTGCTGGACGAGGGCGACCTTCATCTTTTTGCCCTGGCGGCGGCCATGATCTTTTCGATATCTCCGGCCTTCTTCGGGATCGGCTTGCCCAGGATGCGGCTTCCTGTCTTGGTGACGAGAACGTCGTCCTCGATCCGAATGCCGGTGAAATCCTTGTATTTTTCGACCCGGGCATAGTCAATGAACCGAGCGTATCGTCTTTCGGCCTTCCAGCGGTCGATGAGGGCGGGGATGAAATAGATCCCGGGCTCGACGGTGAGGACATATCCGGGCTTCAGCTCCTTGGCCATTCTGAGGTAGGCCAGGCCGAATTGCCGGCTTCTCTTCACGGTTTCGTCGTAGCCGACGTAATCCTCACCCAGTCCTTCCATATCATGGACGTCGAGTCCGATCATGTGGCCAAGGCCGTGGGGGAAAAAGAGCGCATGGGCGCCCGCCGCGACGGCTTCATCTGTATCGCCTTTCATCAGCCCAATCTCTTTGAGCCCCGAGGCCATGGTCTTGGCCGTGGCCAGGTGGATATCTTTGAAGCTCGCTCCCGGCCTCATCGCCGCGATGGCCTGGAGTTGTCCCTTGAGGACGATCACGTAGATTTCCTTTTGCTTCCCGGAGAAAGTTCCGCTGACCGGGATCGTCCGGGTGATGTCCGAGGCATATCCCCGGGCCGAGGAAACTCCGGAATCGATGACCAACAGGCGTCCTTTCACCAGCCTATTGCCGTGGTGGGGATTATGAAATACGTGCACGTTCATTGACAGGATTGTCGGGAAGGCCGTCGGGCACCCCTGGGCCAGAGCGATGCCTTCGATCGCCCCGACGATATCGCGCTCATAAAGGCCGGGCCGGACCATGGCTAGGACCGTCGAGTACATCCGAGAACTGACGGCCAGGGATTTTTCGATCTCGGCGACCTCCTCGGCTGTCTTGGTGGAGCGTTGAACGACCACGGCTCTGATGAGCTCGGGGGAGGAGCGTTTTCCGACCCCCCGTGGCCGGATACTCAGCAAGCCGGATAGACGGTTGCGCGTTTCCGACCGGTAAGGGGGAAGGAAATGGACCGGCCGTCCTTTCCGGCGGGCCTGGGCGATTGTTTCATCCAGTCGAGAGACGGGCGCGGTCCTCTTGATGCCGACGGCCGCCGCCCTGTTCTTGACTGTCGGGAGTTCACCCATCCAGATAACGTCCTCGAGGGTGATATCATCGCCAAAGATCGTCTCGGTTCCGGACTCGGCATCGATGACGGCGGCGACTCCCGGTGTGTCGAGTCCGAAGAAATAAAGGAATGAGCTGTCCTGGCGGAAAGGATAGGTGTTGCCCGGATAATTCATCGGGCTTTCTTCGTTGCCAAGAAAAAGAAGGAGGCCGTGTCTCATCTGCCTTTTCAAAAGTTTTCTTCTTTGGACATAGACGGCACTGTCAAACATCGTCTTCACCTCGTCTCAGGATTGTCGAGATATCCTCATTCGTATACCAGAATGGCGACGAGAATTCAATATCGAGCCGGCTGCCTCCGACCATCACGAAGACCGCGTTATTGAAGATGCCTCACCGGCGGCCGCAGAGAGCTTGATTTTCCGGATGTTCGATGATAATGAATGATGGCGGATTGGACGCGATATGCGATTTGAGCGCGAAGGGAACTGAGCGATGAAGAAATTGTCTATATTTCTGGCCCTGGCCTTGGCCCTGGCGATGTGGACCCTACCGGCCTGCCGGCGGGAGAAGCCGGCTGTCCGGGCGGTCCTCAGACCCAACATCCTCTTTATCATGTCCGATGACCACGCCGCCCATGCCATCAGCGCTTACAGCAACCGGTTGAACATGACGCCTCAGATCGACCGCATCGCCCGGGAAGGGATGCTTTTTTCAAATTGCTTCTGCACCAACGGAATCTGTGCACCGAGCCGGGCCGTTATCCTGACCGGCAGGTACAGCCATCTCAACGGCGTCCGGGACAACTCCGTCGCCTTCGATGGGACCCAGACGACTTTTCCGAGACTCCTCCAGCGGGCCGGATACCAGACCGCGTTCATCGGCAAGTGGCACCTGAAAAGCGACCCGACCGGGTTCGACTATTGGAACATCCTCCCCGGCCAGGGCGAATACTACAATCCCGATCTCATCGAGATGGGCCAGGAGAGGAGGCACGAAGGCTACGTGACGGACATCCTGACCGACTTAGCCATAAGTTTCTTGGAGAAGGACCGGGACCGGACCCGGCCGTTTCTCCTCATGCTGCATCACAAAGCCCCTCACCGGACTTGGCAGCCGGCTCCGCGGCACCTGAGGCTCTACGACGGTGTTGATATCCCGGAGCCGAAAACGCTCTTCGACGATTATTCCGGGCGGTCGAGAGCGGCGCTGGAACAGGAGATGTCGGTCAAGGACTATCTCAGAGAGGCGACGGACCTCAAGATGGGGCCCCCGCCCGAGCGGATGAACGCAGAGCAGAAGGAAATCTGGGAGGAAGCTTATGGCCCCAAAAGAGAGGCCTTTTTAGAGAGCCAGCCTGAGGGCCGGGACCTCGTCCTTTGGAAATACCGTCGTTATATGGAAGATTATCTGGCCTGTATCGCCGCCGTGGACGAAAGCGTCGGAAAGATTCTGGATGCCCTGGAACGCTCCGGGCTGGCTGAAAACACGGTCGTCGTCTACACTTCGGACCAGGGATTTTTCCTGGGGGATCATGGCTGGTTCGATAAGCGGTTCATGTACGAGGAATCGCTCCGCATGCCGCTTCTTGTCAGGTTCCCCGGTTCCATCCCTCCCGCCTCGGTGAATGCTGATTTGGTGATGAACCTGGATTTCGGGCCGACCTTCCTTGACCTGGCTGGAATCGCTGTCCCGCCCGAGATGCAGGGGCGCTCGTTTGCCAGGCAACTGTCAGACGAAAAGGCAAAAGACTGGCGCAAGGCGATCTATTATCACTATTACGAATATCCGGCCGTTCATATGGTTAAGCGGCACTATGGGGTTCGAACAGGGCAATACAAACTCATCCATTTTTACCACGATATCGACGCCTGGGAGCTGTATGATCTGGAAAAAGATCCAGAGGAGATGAGAAACGTCTATGATGATCCGGCCTACCTGAAGGAGCGACAGGACTTGGCCGCGGAACTCCGGAAACTCCAGCGGCTTTATGGAGATTCCCCCGAGCTCGCCCAGAAATTCATCCAAGACGACCAGAAACAGTGAGACTTTTTGTCTCCTAGAAGGAGGCGTGCTCGGTCCGGCGGATGATCTCCTCCTGGAGTTCAGGCCCCAGGTCGACGAAGTAATCGCTGTAGCCGGCG
>CAYOZW010000055.1:0-9329 GCA_964408495.1 uncultured Eubacteriales bacterium | reverse complement strand
CCCGGACGATCAAGTCGCGGAACTTTTCCGGGTGCCGCTGGGCCTCGCGCAGCGTCTCAGCCGTCACCACGTTGAACTGGATGTGATGGCCGTCGAGCTTGAAGTAGGCGCGAATCAGATGGGCCAGCTTGCCGATCCCTTCCTCGCTGGAAAGAAGCTGGGGCGTGAATTTCTGGTTGAGGAGGGTTCCGCCGGTGCGGAGATGGTCCATCTTGGATACGGACTTGATCACCGCCGTAGGGCCATGCCGGTCGGCGCCCTGGACGGGAGAGACGCCTTCGGAAAGGGGTTCGTGGGCTTTACGACCGTCCGGGGTCGCCCCCGTAACCTTCCCGAAATAGACATGAACTGTGGTCGGGAGCAGGTTGATCCGGTAGGTCCCACCCCTGGTATTGGGTCTTCCGTTGATGGCATCGTAGTAGAGTTCGAAGATGGACGTCATGACTTCGTCGGCATAGTCGTCATCATTGCCGTATTTCGGGGTTTTATTGAGAAGACGCTGGCGCAGAATTTCTTTTCCCTTAAAATCGTCCCCCAGGGCATCGAGCAGCTCGGCCATGGTCACCGCTTTCCGGTCGAACACATTATACTTGACCGCGGTCAGGGCGTCTGTTGTGGTGCCGACGCCGACTCCCTGGATATAGGAGGTATTGTAGCGGGCGCCGCCATCGTGATAGTCCCGGCCCCGGGCGATGCAGTCGTCGATGAGGAGCGAGAGGAATGGTGCGGGCATATACTCGGCGTAGATCCGCTCGATGATGCTATTTCCCTTTATCTTGATATCGACGAAATGCCGGACCTGACGGCGAAAGGCAGTCAGAAGAGCATCGTAGCTGCCGAAAGTCCGGGGATCCCCGGTCTCGAGGCCGATGACTTTTCCCGTTTGCGGATCGATTCCATTGTGGAGCGTGACTTCAAGGACCTTGGTGAGGTTGAAATAACCGGTGAGATTGTAGTTCTCTTTGCCGAAGATCCCGGCCTCGACACATCCGCTGGCGCCGCCCAGCCGGGCGTCTTCCAGGGATTTTCCCTGCCCGATCATCTCCTGGATGATCGCGTCGGTGTTGAAGATGGAGGGCTGTCCATACCCGGTCTTGACAATCCTGAGGGCGCGGAGGAGAAAGCTCGCCGGCGTTTTCTTGCTGATCTGGACCATCGAGCTCGGTTGGAGGAGACGCATTTCCTCGATGACATCGAGGATGATGAAGGAGAGATCGTTGACGGCGTCAGCACCGTCTTTGGTCACGCCGCCGAGGTTAATCAGGCAGAAATCGGTATAGGTTCCGCTCTCTTCGGCGGTCACTCCCACCTTGGGAGGCGCGGGCTGGTTGTTGAACTTGATCCAGAAGGCCTGGAGCAGCTCCCGGGCAGACTCCTCGGTCAACGTCCCCTCCTCCAGCCCCTTCCTATAGAATGGAAAAAGATGCAGGTCGAGCCGTCCCGGATTGAAAGAGTCCCAAGTATTGAGTTCGGTGATGACGCCGAGGTGGACGAACCAGTAAGCCTGTAAAGCTTCATAAAAATCACGAGGAGCGTAGCGGGGCACCCGGGAGCAAACTTCGGCGATTCTTTCTAGCTCTTTTTTCCTTCGCGGGTCTGTTTCCTGCGAGGCCAGCTCGCGGGCTCTGTCAGCGTGTCTCTCTGCATAGCGGATGAGGCCGTCCGCAGCCACCGTCATGGCTTCGAGTTCCTCCCTTTTATAGAACGCTGTGGGATCGGTTCCGAAGTCCAACCCGGCTATCGCCCGGCCGATGTCCTCTTTGAAGTCTTCCAATCCTTTCTTGTAGATTTTGTCGTCCAGGACGGTGTGGCCGGGGGCGCGCTGCTCCATGAACTCTGTGAAAACGCCGGTCTTGTAGGCATCCGTCCAGGCGGCGTCCATGGCGGCGAAGATCTTTTCACGGATGGTCCGGCCGCCCCAGAAAGGGATGATCTCCTCCTCGTAGATTTTTTTCGTCTCGGGATCAACGTGGAATGGAACCTTGGGCCGGCTATTGAGGATGTCCAGGTCCTGGAGGCTGTGGGCGGTGATCTCGGGATAGGTCGGGGTGGCTTTGGGCGCGGGCCCCCTTTCCCCGACAATCAGTTCTCCCTCGTTGATGCACAGGGTCTTGCGCTCGAGCACGTGCCTAAAGGCCAGGGCCCGCATCATCGCCGGGGACATGGTCGGAGAAGCCTGCGCTGTATAAAATTCGGTGATGAGCCGGGCCCGCTCGGCCGTAATCCTGGGCATGGCCTGCAGACTCTGCTCTCTCAGTTTCCTGATTCGGTCGTTCATCGGTCACTCTCCTCGGCTCACCCGGAACCCGGATGATTCCAGGTCAGCCTGGATTCTCTCCAGGCTTTCCTCGGTTGGCGTTTCATATTCCAGGCAAAAGCTCTCTTTTTCAATCCCCTTGGATTTGTTCCGACCCATCCTGTGGTAAGGGAGGAGGCTGATCTCGGAGATGCCATCGAGAGAGCGGAGGAATGCAGCGGTGTCCCGGAGGTTCTTGGTGTCGTCATTGATACCGGGCACGATCGGGATGCGGACGATGATTTTTTTGCCCGTCGCGGCCAGCCTCTTGAGGTTCTCCAGGATCAGGCGGTTCGATCGGCCGGTGAAAGCGGAATGCTTCTGTTCGTCCATGGTCTTGAGGTCGAAGAGAATAAGATCCGCCCGAGCGGCGATCCTTTCCAGGACCTCTGGTTCCGCCAGCCCGCAGGTGTCAATCGCAGCATGAATCTCTTTCTTCCGGCAGAGGTCGAGAACCTCAGCCAGGAAATCCGGCTGGGAGAGGGGCTCGCCGCCGGAGAAGGTCACTCCGCCACCCGATTCCTCGTGGAAAATCCGGTCCTTTTCGATCTCCCGCACCAGCTCGGCCGGACTCGAGCGATGGCCGACAATCTCGATGGCTTGAGTGGGACATATTTCAGCGCATTCCCCGCAGACCGTGCAGTGAATACGGTCGAGGGCAATCCGCGCGCCGCTCTTGCTGAGCGCCCCCTCCGGGCAGACGGCTAAGCATGCCTGGCAGTCTTTGAGACAGCGGGAGGCTCTGACCATGACCTCCGGGGCAAAGGACTGGCCCTCGGGATTATGGCACCAGCGGCACTGAAGAGGACATCCCTTCAAAAAAACCGTCGTGCGGATGCCCGGTCCGTCGTTGATCGAATATCTCTTGATATCGAAGATTAGTCCGGCGATCATGACCTTAGTCCGTCAATCCTCCGTCCGGGTTTCTTCGGGACTTGCCGCTCCCTGATAATAAGCAACGATATATTTTTTTTGGATCTTGAAGGACCAGTGGACATCCCGGACATAGGCGGCTGCTTCGGAGGCCTTCTTCTGCCTGATCAAATCGAGCAATTCTGAGTGCTCGATGATAGAAGCCTGCTCCCATTCCTTGACGAACCCACGCTTTCTGGGAAAATCGTAGAGCCTTTTTTTCATGGTATTGACGATCCGGACGAGACGCTCATTGCCGCACAAGCTCAGGTAAACATCATGAAGCGCCAGGTTTTTATCATAATAGTGGTCGAAATCATCGGCTCGGAGGGCGCCTTTCATGCCCTCGATCAGGTTTTCCATCGTCCTGATTTCGGGCCCGCCGATTTTGGAGAAGGCGTGCGAAAGAGCCGTGCTCTCCAGAGCACCGATGACCTCGTAGAAATCATTTATATCCTGGAGGGACAGAGAATTGACGACAACGCCCCGGCGGGCATGGATGGTGACAAAACCTTCCATTTCCAGCTGCAAAAGGGCGTCGCGGAGAGGCGTCCGGCTGACCCCGAGCTTTCGACTGGTTTCGTCCAGGTTGATGACAGATCCGGGGAGGATCATCCCTGTTCGGAGTTCCTCACGGAGGTATTCATAGACCTGTTCTTTCAGGGATTTGATGGTGATCAGGGGTTTTTCGGCCATTCCTTTTTCCTTAAGCATGGCTGATGTGTAATATATTAGACATTATTAGCTTTGTCAAGCTGTTTCTTATTGTATTGAATCAACCGTCGATCTATCCTAGAATCTGGCCGGGAGAATTGATATGAAACCTACATGGGACCCACCCCCTGGATGGACGAGCATTAAGACAATCGACGCCCACGCGGCTGGAGAGCCGCTCCGGATCATTACAGCCGGCCTCCCCCCTATCCCTGGAAAAAGCATCCTGGAGAAACGGCGCTATGCCAGCGAGAACCTCGATCACCTGCGAACGGCACTGATTTTGGAACCGAGGGGGCATGCCGATATGTACGGCTGCATCCCAACGGAACCCGTCTCCCCGGGAAGTCACCTCGGCGTTCTTTTTCTGCATAACGAAGGATTCAGCACCATGTGCGGACACGGCATCATCGCTCTCGTTACCGTCGCCCTGGAAACGGGGATGATCGAGCTTTCCGGGAACAAGCCCGTCATCAGGATCGATACACCCGCCGGGCTGGTGACGGCGGAGGCGAAAGTTGAAAACGGCCGGGTTCGCGAAGTCTCTTTCGTCAACGTCCCCTCCTTCGTCTTTGCCCTGGAGGAGGGGGTCGATGTTCCAGGACTAGGTCAAGTCCGGGTGGACATCGCCTTCGGGGGAGCTTTCTATGCGTTCTGTTCGGCCAAAAGCCTGGACCTTCGCTTGGTCCCCGGGGAATTCCGCCGCTTGATTGACCGGGGCATAAGGGTGAAAAAGGCCGTTCTGGAGACGATTCCCATTCACCACCCGGTGGAGCCCGATCTCGGGTTTCTTTACGGTACGATCTTCGTCGGCGAGCCTTCAGACCCGGCTCACCATAGCCGTCATGTCTGCGTCTTCGCCGAGGGTGAGGTGGACCGCAGTCCCACGGGAACGGGACTCAGCGGCCGAGCGGCCCTGCTTTTCGCCCGGGGGGAGATCAAGAAAAACCAACCCTTCATTGTCGAGAGCATCCTCGGAACATGTTTCACCGGTTGCATCGAGAGAACGGCGCAGGTCGGCCCTTTCAGTGCGGTTATCCCAAAGGTGACGGGATGCGCTTCCATCACCGGCCGGAACGAATTCTTGATCGACCCTTCAGATCCCCTCCGTAACGGCTTCGTCCTGAGATGATTGGGGATTCAACGGGGCGAGGAAAGCGCAAAAGACAAAGACGAGGGAACTAGATATAGGCTTTTTGAAGGGCGCCTTGGATGGTCGTTTCGAGTTCGTTCTCTTCGAACGGCTTGGTGATGTATCCGAAACGGGCCGTCCCATTCGCCCTTTTCAAGGTGCTTTCGTCGCCGTAGGCAGTGATGTAGACTACGGGGACTTTGTGTTGCTCAAAAATCTTATGGGCGGCCTGGATGCCGTCGAGCTTTCCTTTAAGCTTGATATCCATGAGGACAAGATGGGGATGCCCGGAGGCCACTTTCTGGATGGACTCCTCCCCTGAATGGACGACCTCGGCGTTGGAGAAGCCGATTTTCTCGAGGATGCTCTGGATATCCATGGCGATGATCGCTTCGTCCTCGACCACCAGAATCCGCCACCCGTTGCTGCAGAAAGCCGCCAATCCCTGTTGATCATTCGACAAGTTCACTTTTGGCCACATGTTTGTTTCTCCGCAAGTTTAGTCGCGGCAAACAGGACAAAGTTGATAAAAGACAAAAATCTCTTCCAGGGCTCCCCTGAAAGGAGCTCCTCACCATGACTGCGGCGATGGGCGAATCTGTTGCTTTACCTCCAGCCGGCAAACATTCAAAGTTGGAAACACGGCTGGCCGCGTAACCTTGAATTTAGTCGCCGGAGACCGCCGCGGAAAGGAAAAAAACCGGCTGATTCCGGCCTAGAAGCCTCGGGAGAACATCGTCCAAAACTGGTCCCCCAGCTCCCAGTATTTACCCATGGCGGCACGGGCGAAATCGTTGGTGTATTTGGTGAGGAATTCCTTGGTTTTCTTAATGCTATCGGGATTGTCCCCTTTTCCATAGAGCTCGACCGCCCGCTTCTCCAAGTAGGGCAGATCGTCAAAGGCCTTATCTTCGAACTCCTTGATGGCCGCGGCCATGATGTCCTTGGTGACGCCCCAGCGGACGGTGGCCAAACGGTTGGCCCGCCGGAAGGCCCAGGCCGCCGAATCGGTTCGGAAGCGGTGCTGGGCACAGATCTCGAAACTTTTCGGCAGCTCCGTAACCCCCGAGAAGATCGGGATCCGGGCGCTCTGGGCGGGATTGTCGAAGGCGAACCAGCACAGCCCCCCGACCGGGTCGGGCAGCCAGCCGCGGCACTGGAGGACGGTGGCATAGGAGCAGGCGGAGATGGCGATCGTCCTGGCCCGGTCCACGGCGCCGGGTTTGAGGGTGTTGAGGAGTGTGAACATTTCCCTCGACATCCAGGGATTGGCCACGGGGCTTTTGGCCGTCCCGCCGCTCCTCCGGTCCTCGACGAGCAGGCTCTTGGTCATATCCAAGTCTGTCCCTTCGTAGGTCTCCCGGTACATCTTCAGCAGGTCGCGGACCGAGACTTTCTGGTCCGGTTTGACTGAGAAAGGCAGCTCTTCGGCTTCCATGTTCAGGTTCAGGGAAGGGGCAAGCCGGCTGAAGACATAATATTCTCTGGTGGAGAAAGGCTTTTGTCCGCTGTAGGCCTTCCAGAATTTGAACGGCTCGCCGCTCTTCGGGTCCCACCAGCCCTTTTCGACGGCGAAAGAGATGACATTATCCGAGGCCATGTAGTGATCCTGGTCGTCGAGGTTGAGTTCAGCTATCCGGGGGATATTGGCCGAGATGCCGATGTGGTCGTCGGGGATACGGGCGGCGGCCCAAATGGCGCTTTTCTCTCGGAGGCCGGTGCCAAAGATCTCAAACTGCCAGACTTCTTTCTTGTCGGCAATGGTAATGCATTCGCCATAATCGCCGTAGCCGTATTCCTTGACCAGACGGCCAGCCAGCTGGATGGCCTCGCGGGCGGTGGTGCAGCGTTCGAGCATGAGCCTTTCGATCTCCTCGATCATGAACATCCCGGCGCTGTTGAAGAGCTCCCGCCGGCCGCCGATCGTCGTTTCGCCGATGGCCAGTTGGTGCTCGTTCAAGCAGGGGTAGGCCGTATTCAGAAAGGTGTATGTTTCCTTAACGTCCGGGACCTCTCCCTTTTCAGTGATGCCGATCGGATCGGTAGATGTCTCGGTGTGCATCTTGCCCCGGTATACCTTTGTCGTCCCCCCTTCGTAATGCTGGGCGGCGGGTACAATATTGACCCATTGCCGGTAGTTGCCGTCGCAGGTGTGGGCGGTGATCACCGACCCGTCGGTTGTGGCCAGGCGCCCGGCCATAATGCTCGTGCAACCGGCCTCGGGGTCGTTTCCGAGATCGGACTGGGCGCGGCGCTGGGGCGAGAGGACGAGGAAGCCGATGGTCAAGACCAGGGCCGCAAATAGAAATGTCCATTTTAATGGCGTTCTCTTCATGGATTTTGTCATATCGATCTCCCTTCGATTCATGAATTTCGGTAGTCCATTATCGAAATAGAAGGAGGGGATGTCAACAACGTTAATTGGCTGGATTTGTTTTGTCCGGAAGAGCCTCGTTTCTGGAAAGAAGCGGCTGGTCATCGCAACATCGGGATTTGGAATGGCCCTTTCATGGACTGGAAGTTTTTGGTGTGATAAGGTGAACGTCAGTCCTCGACGCGTGGAGAGGATGAAGAAAACGTGGAGGCTTTTCTCATGAATCGACATGGAATAGACCGGCGCACGTTTCTGAAAATGGCGGCCGCCGGAACGGCGGCCATTGCGATTCCGGGCTGCAAGCGGTTCGGAATCGGGAAGAAACCCAATATCCTCTTTGTCTTTGATGACCAGCTTCGGGCCGATGTCTGCGGTGTGTATGGCGGCCGGGATATTCAGACTCCTCATATCGACCGTTTGGCCGGTCAGGGAGCGACCTTTACCAACTCCATCTCCAGCTGTCCCCTATGCACCCCATATCGGGGGATGGTTCAGACGGGACGCTATCCCTCTCATTCCGGGATAGTCATGAACTTCGTGGAGGCTAACCCCATCCAGAACCCCCACTGTCTGGCTCATGTCTTCGCCGCCTCCGGATACCATACAGGATTCATCGGCAAATGGCATCTCTCGTCAGGCTGGCGGCGTGAAGAGGGTCTATACGAGCCCAATCAAGCAGCCGTGGAGGCTTATCGGGAGAAGAATCCTGAGACCGAGTATGTGGCCCCGGGTCCGGGCCGGCTGGGGTACGAACACTGGCAGGCCTTCAATTTCCATACCGCGTTCAACGATTATTATTTCTACGAGGACGAGCCCAAAAGATTATTTTCCGGGCGGTACGAGACGGATACAGAGATCGATCAGGCTATCGCCTATATGAAGAGACACGGAAATTCCGGCCGGCCTTTTTTGCTCTGTGTCGCCCCTCACCCGCCGCATCCGCCGTTCGCGCCGGAATACATCCCGGAAGGCTATCTGGAACAAGTGCCGGAAGCCATCCATTGGTCACCCAATGTTCCCGCAGACAATCCCCGGAAACTCATCGAAATGCGATATTATCTGGCCATGGCCAAGAACGTGGACGACAACCTCGGCCGCTTGATGCAGTATCTTGACGACTCGGGACAGGCCGAGGAAACAATCGTCATCTTCACTTCCGATCACGGGGAGATGCACGGCAGCCATGGACGCCTCAACAAGATGGTCCCCTATGCCGAAGCCATGAACATCCCGCTCATCATCAGGTGGCCAAACCGGATCGAGGCGGGCTCGCGGGTCGATGCGCTGCAGACACCGCTGGACCATCTGCCGACTCTGTGCGGTCTTGCAGGGACGAGGATTCCCCGGGAGGTCGACGGGGCGGACCTGAGCCGGCTGATCCTGGGAAAGGAGGGAGACTCCCAGCAGGATGTCTTGATCGGCAGTTATACGTCCCACTGGGATTTCTTCCAGACTGGGACCCGGTGGCCTGAATGGAGGGGGGTTCGGACAAAGCGATACACCTTTTGCCGATGGCTGAGCGGAGAGGAAGAGCTCTACGACAATATTGAAGATCCCTACCAGATGAACAATCTGGCCGCAAGCAGAGGGGAGCCGGTCGTCCTGAATCGCCTGCGCGGGCGGCTGAAGGACCTCCTCGCCGAAGCCCATGATGATTTTCTCCCCGGCACCGCTTATGCGGAGTGGTATGATGATCGCCGCAACTTGGTCCGCACAGGATTGGGTCCCGTAAGGGGCTGAACGGGGCAGACATCGCGGTCTGCTCCTCCCCTGCCAGGTCTCTATTGCATTAAAGGTATCTCTACAATAATGACTTCGCGGTCACGGTCCTCGGCCGCCGCGATGATTTCACCCTTCGCGTCAGCCGTAACGCTCTGTCCCCCATAGGTCATGCCCATCCA
>CAYOZW010000054.1:0-16034 GCA_964408495.1 uncultured Eubacteriales bacterium | reverse complement strand
CCTCCTTTATCTGGATGAGCCCAGCTCCCATCTCGACATCAACTTCGGCCTCGAAATATTCGCCATCCTGGCGAAGCTCCAGCTGGAACAGGGGAAAACGATCCTTGCGACCGAACACAATATCAACCTGGCTATCCCCCACGTCGGGAAGATCATCTTCCTCAAAGAGGGGCGCGTCCTGGCCCAAGGGGCTCCCGCCGAGATGATCACCCGGGACAAGATCAAGGACGTTTTCCAGGCCGAGGTGGATATCCGCGAGAACCGATATTCTCAACTTCCCGAGATCTCTTTGATCCCCAAACATTCTCCCAAGCCGCAGGTCCGGAGATGATCCCCTTCCTTGTTCTTTCGCTCTGGACGGCCGTTGCGGTTCCCCAGGACAAGATCATCTACGACGACCTCAAGACGCCGTTCGCTCTGACCGCGGTGCCCCCGCAACGAATCGTCTCGCTAGCCCCGAACATCACCGAGATTCTCTTCGCCCTCGGCCTGGAAGGCCGAGTCGTCGGGGTGACGCGCTTCTGTGACTTTCCGGCGGAGGCGCTCCAAAAAGAGAAGATCGGCGGGATGGTGGACCCCAACCTCGAGAAGATCGAATTCCTCCGCCCCGATTTGATTGTCGGTTTCCGCGGAAATCCGCTGGGAATACTCAATAAGCTTCGCTATCTCCATTTTCCTGTTTTTGTCCTGGACCTGGGAAGTTCCGTGGACGGGCTCTTCCGGACGATCGACAAGATCGGCCGACTGACCGGAGCGGAAGGCGCCGCGAATCGCCTGAGCGACGGCCTCAACGAAAAACTCCAGGCCGTCCGGCTGGCCCTGGACAACATCTCGAAACGGCCGAAAGTCTTTCTCTCCGTCTACGGCCAGGGGCTTTGGACCTGCGGGGAAGGAAGCTACCTCAACGACCTGTTGGTTCAGGCCGGCGGGATGAATATCGCCGCAACGATCAAACGGCGCTGGCTACAGCTCAACCGGGAACAGTTCATCCATGAAAACCCGGACATCATCATCATCATGGCCAAGGATGAGGCCCGCTTCTCCGAGGCTGGGGACTCATTCCGGGCCGACCCGCGCCTGAAGGATGTCCGGGCGGTCCAAGACGACAATATCCACTGGCTGGATGAGAATATCGCCGGCCGGTTCGGTCCCCGATTGATCGACGCCCTGGAATCGGTTGCCCGCATCCTTCATCCTGAGATATTCGAGGCCCGCTGATGAAGCTCGACCGAAAAAGGATCGTCTTTACGATCGCTCTGCTTTTTGTCCTGATCGCTTCTCTCTGGCTGTCCTTGCTGATCGGGGCCGTTCACACAAGCCCCGCCGACCTCTTGAATCTCCTCTTCCGCGGCGACCAGACCTACCGGACGATCTTCATCGACCTTCGTCTCTGTCGAGCGCTCCTGGCCTTTCTCGTCGGGGCCAGTCTTTCCCTGTCCGGAGCGATCCTCCAGGGCTACTTCCAGAATCCCATGGCCGACCCCTTCGTCGTCGGTGTTTCTTCGGGAGCCTCGTTCGGCGCCGTCCTCTGTCTTTTCCTGGGTCTGGGAACGACGGTCCTCGGCTTCTCCCTGCAATCGTTTTTCGCTTTCGGGGGTGGATTCGCGATCGTCTCCCTGGTCTATCTTCTCTCCCGAACCAAGGCGGTCTTCAAAGTCGAGACCCTGCTTTTGACCGGCATCGCCGCCGGCGCCGTCGCTTCTTCACTAACCTCGTTTCTTCTCTTCCTGAGGTCCGACTCCTTCGAGCAGGCCGTCTTCTGGCTGCTCGGAAGTTTCACCCTGGCCGACTGGCGGCAGGCCGGAATGGTCGCTCCCTACCTGGCCCTCTGTATGCTCATATCTCAATGGCTGGCCAAAGATATGAACCTCTTGGTGCTGGGAGATGAGATGGCCCGAGCCCTGGGGAGTCCTGTCGCCCGAGTCCGCAAGGCGTTCCTGGCCGTTTCCACCCTTCTGGCCGCCGTTTCCGTCTCGGTGAGCGGGATCATCGGGTTCGTCGGCCTGATCGTCCCCCATTGGGTCAGGATCATCATCGGCCCCGACCATCGTTATCTATTCGGCTTGTCCGCGTTCACAGGAGGAACATTTCTCGTCCTCTGTGATCTCCTGGCCAGGACCGTTCTTTCTCCCACCGAGCTTCCCATCGGCATCATCACCGCCCTCTTCGGCGCCCCTTTCTTCATCTACCTCCTGCATAAAAGAAAATAGGGTGCCCCCGAAACAAATAGTCCCTTTTTTCGCTGGCGCTAAAATGGGCAATCTTCAGGAGAGGCGCAGGGAGCCGCCCTCGGACCCCTGCGCTCAACAAACTCATTTCTACTGGAGTGCTCGCCTGTCTTGCGCTTTGCTTGTCGTATCCGAGCGAGACGTGATAAAATACCGGCGTTTCATGGACTTCTTCTTTATCCGGGACTACCGCGAAAAATTCCGTTTTTTTTCTTCCGAGCCGGAAAAGGACTTTTCCATCCCCGTCTCCCGTTCAAAAAAGGCCTGGGAACTTGCCCAGACGAAACTCACCCTGCTTCCCCAAAGAAGCCTCCGCCAGGAACAGGCCTTCATCCGGATCTTGAAACTGAGTAACGAGACGATCTCCATTCATCACTCTGGCTGCCGGCCTGAAAAGCGTATCACCCTGCGGTTTTTCTTTTTCCTCCAGAAGCAGCGGTCGAAGCACATCCTGTTTCTGATCGGGGAGACTTTGCTCCTGCCCCTGAGCGGCCTGGCCGCGCTCCTCCCCGGCCCCAACGTCGCCTTCGCCGCCCTGGCCTTGCTGATGATCACCCACTGGCAGGCCCTGAGGGGAATCAACCGGCTGGCCCGGAAGAAACACGTCTTCCCCGTCGCCCCCCTTTTCACCGACTGGGAGGAGGCGGCGAGTCTTTCTCGGGAGGAACGCTGCGCCGAGGTTCTCCAGGAAATCGAGAAGGAATACAAGCTGTCAGGCCTGCGCAAGATCCTCTGGAAATAGGGACAAATTGACAAACCGGCGTTTTTATTCTATTTTAGTGACAATATGTCTTTAACCCTCAATCAGTTCCTGCTCCTCGTCCTCACCTTCGCGGCCGTCGTGGTCGCCGTTCTTCTGGTCCGCTTCCTCTCCCAGCTCCGGAGCACGGCCGCAGAGGGGGAAAGGACCCTGGTCGAAGTCCGCAAACTGGTCGAAAATCTGAACGGGCTGGATGGATTGATTAAGGAAAGAGTCATCGAGCTGGGCGATTTCATGGACGCCTCGAGGAAGACGGCCTCCAATCTGGCCGAAGCCACCTTCCTCCTGACCACCCGGGTTCTGGCTCCCGGCTCGCGCTACTGGCGCCTGCTTTTTCCTGCCACCGTATTTCTTTGGAAAAAATTCAAAAAAAGAAAGGAGAAAAAAAATGGCTGATAACAAGGGCTCGAGCGCCATGGAAGTCGCCCTTTCCTTCTTGATCGGCGCCACAACCGGCTTTATCCTCGGAATTCTCTTTGCTCCCGCCAGCGGAAAAGAAACCCGCGAGAAGATCAAGAGCGAAGCCGGCAAGACCGGAGAGAAAGCGAAGGAAAACTACGAAAAGATCAGCAAAGAAGCCGAAAAGGGCATTCAGGTTGTGAAAGAGAAAGCCCAGGAGGGGATCGAGGCCATCAAGGATTTCCTCGAGAAAAAGAAGGAGGAATACTCCAAGAAGCCGCCCAAAGGTTTTGTCGAAGGGGAGACAAAGGAATAGCCGGCCGCCCCCGGTTAGCTCCGGCTTCCCCCCCTTTGATGAAAATCGCAGAACGCGCCATTCCTCCGGCCGCCTAAACCCGGCTTCTATCGAACAGCCCGCCATTCCGGCCGATGAAGAAGGGACGTAAACCCGGTTTCGAGACCTCCTCCGGCATCGAGGTCAAGACGGTTTACGGTCCTCCCGACCTGGCCCGGTTCTCCCCGGACAGGGATCTCGGCAGTCCCGGCAGTTTTCCGTTCACCCGCGGGGTCTATCCGACGATGTACCGCGGCCGGCTCTGGACGATGCGTCAGTATGCCGGGTTCGGCACGGCGGAGGAGTCAAACCGGCGCTATCGATACCTTCTTTCCCAGGGCCAGACCGGCCTGAGCGTCGCTTTCGACCTGCCCACTCAGCTCGGCCTGGATTCGGACCATCCCCAGGCACAAGGAGAAGTGGGCAAGGTCGGGGTGGCCATCGATTCCATCGACGACATGGAAACCCTCTTCCGGAGGATCCCCCTCGACAGGATCAGCGTTTCGATGACCATCAACGCCACGGCGGCGGTTCTCCTGGCCATGTACCTGGCCATCGCCTCCCGGCGGCATATCCCCTGGTCGAGTTTGAACGGCACCATCCAGAACGATCTTCTGAAAGAATACATCGCCAGGGGGACTTACATCTATCCGCCCCAGGCATCGCTCCGGATCATCATCGACATCCTGACCTTCTGCCAGCAGAAAGTCCCCCGCTGGAACACCATGAGCATCAGCGGCTACCATATCCGGGAGGCAGGAGCCACGGCGGTCCAGGAACTGGCCTTCACCTTTGCCGACGCCATCGCCTATACCGAGGCGGCCGTGCGGGCGGGCCTCAAGGTGGATTCCTTCGCCCCCCGCCTTTCTTTCTTCCTGGCCGCCCACAACCAATTTTTCGAGGAAATCGCCAAGTTCCGGGCGGCCCGGCGCATCTGGGCCAAGCTGATGAAAGAGAGGTTCAAGGCGAAAAACCCTCTTTCCTGGGCCTTCCGCTTTCACACTCAGACAAGCGGAGTGACGCTCACTGCCCAAGAACCCGAGAACAACGTCGTCCGGGTTACACTGCAGGCGCTGGCGGCCGTGCTCGGCGGCACGCAGTCCCTCCACACCAACTCCCGGGACGAAGCCATCGCCCTGCCTTCCCAAGAATCGGCCCGCATCGCCCTCCGCACCCAGCAGATCATCGCCCATGAGAGCGGTGCAGCGGATACGGTGGATCCGCTCGGAGGCGCCTATTTCCTGGAAAAGCTGACCGACTCGATCGAAGAAAGGGTCTGGACTTACCTGCACAAGATCGATGATATGGGGGGGATGTTCCGGGCCATCGAGGCCGGATACATCCAGCAGGAGATCCAGGAAAGCGCCTTCCGTTGCCAAAAGCGCACAGAGAGCAAAGAACAGATCATTGTCGGCTTGAATGAGTATGCCGGAAGCCAGGAAAAGATCAGGTTCCGGCTCCACTCGCCGGCCCGCAGGATCGGGAAGGTCCAAGTGGAGAGGCTGCGCGCTCTGAAGAAAACGCGCTCCGCCCGGGGAGTCAAGGGAAGTCTTGATGCCCTACGGCAAGCGGCCGGGGCGCATCTCAACCTCATGCCCTTCCTCATCTCTGCCGTTAAGGCAAAGGCCACGTTAGGTGAGATTTCCGATGTACTGAGAGACGTCTATGGTATCTATCAGGAATCCGTCATTATCTGAGATCCGATGGCCGGCCGTCCATTCCTCTATCTGGCAGTCTCTCTGTCTTCAGGCATCCTCCTGGGTGCCTGGCTTGCACCCTCTACGACGACGGCCGTCGCCGGGCTCCTGACCTGTCTCGGCGCGGCCTGGCTGGTTTACTTCCTCAATAAAAATGCTCTTTGCCTTGGACTGGCTCTCCTGGCAACGGTCTTTCTCGGCGCAGGCATCCATGCCCGGGCCGACAACGACTACGAGCGAAACTCCATTAGGGAACTGGACATTCCCGGATACGCAGATTTCTCCGGCCGCTTGTACAGATCCCCGTCCTTGGGCATCGGCAAGACCACCCTTTTCCTCAGGACAGAGAAGGAATGCTCCCAAGGGAAGGAAGTCAAAGTCCAGGGGAATCTCCGGGTCACCGTCCTTCATCCCTTGTCCTTCCCATCTCCGCTGGAGGCCAGGGCTGGTGACAAGCTCAAGGTCTCGGCCCGATTGTTTCCCATCCGGGACTTCCGCAATTTCAAAGGCTCGCAGCTGGCCGACCTCCGGAAGAGGCAAAGGGTCCACGCCCAGGCGGTGGCCAAGAGCGCCCTGCTCGTCGAACGGCAGCCGACGCCGGACCGGCCTTCGCTCCCACGTTTGATCTCTTCACTCCGCCGCGCCTGCGAGCGGCGGATCCAAGACCATTTTTCCACGACCGACCGGACCGCGTTATCGAGACGGGGAGCTATTCTTGAAGCGCTTCTCCTCGGCGAGCGCGGGCGGATGGACCAAACGACTATCTCGAGCCTTCAGAGGTCCGGGCTGTATCACCTCATGGCCATATCGGGGGCTCACATCGGCATCATCTCGTTCCTGGTATTGACAATTCTTGAGGTTATCCGCCTGCGCCGGCGTCCTTCCTATGTTGTTCTGATCGTTTTCTTGCTCTTCTACGCTTCGCTTGTAGAAGGCCGCGCCTCTGTTTTGCGGGCCACAATCATGGCCCTGATATATCTCTCTGGCAAGCTCCTCTGGAAACAGGTTCGAGTTCTCAACACTATCGCCATCAGCGCCTTTGTTCTTCTTCTCTTCAACCCATTTTCTCTCTTCGATCCGGGATTCGAGCTGACCTATGCCGCAACACTCTCGATCATCCTGTTTTATCCCCGCGTATCGAAATACGTCTCGCGTCTCCCCTTAAAAATCGGAGAACTGCTCGCGCTCTCCCTGACGGCTCAACTGGGTATACTCCCCCTCGTAGCCTTTTTCTTCAACCGAGTGACCTTCTCCTCGCTTTTCCTCAACATCCCGGCCGTTCCTCTTGTCGGTTTGATTATGGGATCGGGATTCATCTTCCTGATACTCTCACCCGTCAGTACGGGCGCGGCCGCTCTGCTCGCCCAGGGGATTGAATTCCTCATCGATGTCTTCCTTTGGATATCCCGCCTTGGCGATGCCGTCCCGGCTTTCTCTTTCCGGATCCCCACTCCCTCGGCGACCATCGTCGTCAGCTACTATTTTTTACTCCTTATCCTCCTTGTCCGTCCTCGGTTCAAAGGACAGAGATTCCTCGGTTTCAGCCTGTTCGCGGTCTTTCTGGCCATCCTCATCACCCATCCGTTCCCGCCGCGCTCCTCGCCCGCGCTCCGGGTGACCTTCCTCGATGTTGGGCAAGGGGATTCCATGCTCATCGAATTTCCGGGGAGGAAAAAGATGCTGGTGGACGGAGGGGGAACGACCGACTCGAGCTTCGACATCGGTGAGCATGTCGTTTCCCCATTTCTCTGGAGGTGCGGAATCAAGAAGCTCGACTACTTGGTGCTCACCCACGCCCATCCCGACCATCTCAACGGGCTCGTCGCTGTGGCCAGGAACTTCCGGGTCAACGAGTTCTGGGAAGCGTTCTCGCCGGACAATAGCCCGGCCTACGAGGAGCTCATTCACAACCTTGCCTCCGTTTCGCGCAGGCGCCGGGTCTTCCGCGGGTTTCGCCATCAGGAGGGTAAGGTGACGATCGATGCCGTTCACCCAGAAGAATCCGCGCCGCTCTCAAGAAGGCCGGATAACGACGATTCCCTGGTGCTGAAACTAACCGCCGACGGTATCTCGATCCTTCTGGCCGCCGACATCGGCCGGACATCCGAGCGGGTCATCTTAGACGACCGGCTCGTCGTCTGCTCGCAGGTCTTGAAAGCGCCTCACCACGGCAGCCGCACTTCGAGCTCGGCCGCCTTCCTGGCCTCGGTCGAGCCGCGGATCGTCGTCATCACCGCCGGCCATAGAAATCCCTACGGCGTCCCCCATCCCGAGGTCCTGGAGCGTTACGAAGCCGCCGGCTTGCTCATTTTCCAGACTGGCCGGGACGGAGCTATCGAGGTCACGGCCCAAACTCCGGGCCTCCGTATCCGCACGGCCGCTTCTGAGGCGTGCCCGGATTGACAGACTGGCGGCGATACGCTAGCATTATCTTAGAATGTCGGCAAAGAGATTTCTTCTCTTTTCTTTCCTCATGAGCTTGTTGGTTTCTTTCCTCTTTCCTCAAACCTTGGCCGAGATCGCTAAGAAAGAACGGGAGAGACGGGCTAAGCTGAAGGGCCGCACGGTGGTGGTGGTGACCAACGCCGACCTGGCCAAGATGAAGAAAAAACCCGCCGTGGAGACTCCCCCCGCGCCGGCTGAGCCGGCGCCGGAGAGCACGGAACCGCCGGAGGCTTCCTCAGCGCTGCCCTCAACCACGGCCGCATCTCTGGACCCTCAGGCGACTGCCGTCCCCCTTCCCGAGAGCAGCTCTCCTTCGAATCTCAAAGCGCTCCAGGAAAGATGGGAAAAAGCCAAGGAATATGTGGAGCTTCTCACTCTGAAGATGAGCGCCCTCTGGCAGCAATTCTACGGCCTCGTGGACGCGGGCGCCAAAGAGGCCGTTCAACAATCCATCGGGGAAACCTTCATCAAACTGCAGGACGCCCAGGAAGAAGAGACGCGGGCCCGCCTGGAACTGGAGAAATTCCTCCAGCAGCAAAAATCAGAATCCACCCCTCCGATCTGGATCCGATAGTATCCCGCAACGAACGGCCGGCCGCTCAACGGAAATAGACGAAAGCGATCTGGCAGCCGAGCTCCCGCTCGTCCTTGTTCTGGGAAAAGATCTTCGAGGGTATGAACGTTTTGTCCACGGCGATGGAAAGAGAGAACTCGTCCTTGTCCCCGAGCATCTCTTTCTTGACCGGGTAGCTTTTTTCGAAAGTGATCTCGTCGGGGATGAATTCATCCAGGACCAGGTCGTTGACCTTGATGACGACCTTCTGGTCGGCGATGATATCCTTATTCACTCCTCCGCGGATGACCAGCAGCGCATCGCGGTGCGGATTATCGACGATGCACCTGGCTTCAGGCCCCGTCCAGCGCCATTCCCTGAGGGGGGCGTTGGGGTCGATCTCCTGGTCATACCAACCGGTCTCATAGATGATCTCGGGAGTATCCGGCGGTGGCGGGAAGACCTTCAGCCGGCTGGTCAGGACCTCGCGGTTGGCATCGCCCGTCCGGTCATAGGGGTTGTAAAGGCCAACGCTCAAGCGAAGCTGCTCCTCCCCCTTGAACGAGGGGTCAAACTCATCGATAAAAGAGGGGATGTAAATCCTCCGCTGGTATTTGTATTCCTGGCCGGGTTCCCACTTCGATGTCGGCACCGGCGGGACATGGTCATCCTGGAAGAGCAGGTTGTCTCCGTGCCAGAAATGGACATAGACGGTGTAGTCCTTGTTCACCTGCGGGAAATCGCCGCTGGTCCTCCAATCGTACTGGATATCGGTGATGAGATTGTCGGTGAGCGTCTTGTCGGAAAAATTGACCGTAAGTTCGACTCCCCTGACCCGGGCTTTCTTTTGGCATGAAAGAGAGGTCAGGGCCATGAGCCCGACGACGAGCACGGCCATCGCGATCCTTTTATTCATCATGTGCCTCCTCGCTTGGGATAACCATCATTATACTGTAACCGAGACGGCTTCTCAATGCCGTGCCGCGAAAACGGCCGAAGAGGGCGCTCGACCGGCCCAACCATCCCCCAGGGCTCAAGATGCCTTGATTTTCTGTGTAAAAATGGGAGACGGTCCCGCTACTGTTATCTAACTTTAAGCGTTTTCTGAGGATCGCCACAAGAAGATATGCAGAAACAGCTTTATAGGGAGAAAGAAGGAAAACTATACTTCAAAAGCCTTTTTAAATCGATTTTGCATTAAATTCTCTTATCCCTCTTATAATAATTATGTTATGAGAAAATTAAAAACCAACATTGGGACAGCAGTGGAGCGGGTTGCGCGGCGGGGGAAGGTTGATGTATAGTCCGGGGGAGATGGCGCCCCTGCTGCTCGTCTTTTCCCTTCTCTCCAGGCTGATATCATGGAAAAAGAATTTTCTCTATAAGCACGGCATTTTAAAGGCCCGGAAAGCGCCCCTGCCCGTCATCAGCGTGGGCAATATCTCGTTAGGCGGGACGGAAAAAACGCCCCTGGCGATGGAGATCCTGGGCCGGCTTCTCGAGCAGGACCGCCGGCCGGCTCTTCTCTCCCGCGGCTACAAGGGCCGGTGGGAAAAGAAGGGGGGCGTGCTTTGCGAGGGCCGCGGTCCCCTGGGAACCTGGGAAGACGGCGGAGATGAGCCGTTCCTTGTCGCCCGTTCCTTTCCCGGTGCGGGCGTCTATGTCGGAAAAGACCGGCTGACTTCCTGCCGGAGGGCAGCTGCCGCCGGGTTTGACATCGCCGTCCTTGACGATGGGTTCCAGCACCGCCGCCTCGCCAGGGATATCGATATCGTGCTTTTTTCCGCCGCCGAAAGGGTCGCTCTCCGCGAGCCCCGCTCGGCCCTGCGGAGAGCGAATGTCCTGTTGATCAAGGCCGGAGATAGACAGGACAAGATCGCCGCCGGGCTGAGGGGCTCCATGACAAAGATAATATCTTACTCGGTCGTCCCCCGAGGCCTGGCTGACCTCTGGACGGAGGAGGCCGTGTCCCCAGACCGCTTAGCGAAGAAAAAGCTCCTCGCCTTCTGCGGGATCGCCCGTCCCGCCAGGTTTCTGGAGGGACTGCATAAGCTGGAGTACGAGATTGTCGCCTTCCTTCCCCATCCGGATCATCACTCCTACCCTCGCCCCTCCCTGGAAAGGATCGTCAAGACCTGCCGCCGCAGCGGGGCGGAGGCCCTGATCACGACAGAGAAGGATGGATTGAAGATTGCCGGCCGGCGAAAGGAATTGGTGGGAATTCCCACCTACGTGCTCCGGATCGGCCTGGCCATCGAACCCGAATTCGACAACCTCCTGAAAGATTTCATTGACAAGCATCCGGCAATCTAATGACTGCAAATCATATTAAATTTATTGATTTAATATACTTTGGGGCGCTGAGCTTCCTGAATCTTTTCTTCAGGTTGCTCCCCCGGCCCGCCTGCCTCTGGATCGGGCAGGCCTTCGGAGGGCTCGTCTTCCGGCTCGACCGAAAGCACCGGCGCCTTGCCCTTGCCAACCTGGAAATTGCCTTCGGTCCGGCGGCCTCTCCGGCCGCACGCTGGCGTATCGCCCGGGACTCCTTTAGACACTTCGGCCGGGTGACTGCCGACAGTCTCAAGTGGACCCGCCTCCGCGCCTCCCAGCGGGCCCGGCTACTCAAGGTCGAAGGAGGGGAACGCATCCGCCAAGCCCTTCGCCAAGGCCGGGGAGCGCTCATTTTCTCCGCTCACTTCGGGAATTGGGAAGTGGCCGCGGAAGCCGTCGCGCTGCTGGCTCCGCTGAGTGTCGTGGCCCGCCCGCTTGACAATCTGCTGGTCGAAGCCGAACTGGCCAGGTTTAGGAAGCGCTTGGGAGCCAAGGTCATCTCCAAGTTCCAGGCCGCCAAGCCCATCCTCCAGGCGCTCCGGCGCAATGAACTGGTGGCCATCCTGATCGATCAGAATGTGTTGCGCAGCCAGGCTGTCTTCGTCGATTTCTTCGGCCGCCCGGCCGCGACAACTCCCGCCCTAGCTTCTTTTCACCTCCGCACCCGTTCGCCCCTGATCCCGGTTTTCTGTTTGCCGGGACCCCGCTCCTCCTACCTGGTCAACGTCGGAGACCCGCTGATTTTTCCTCCCAGCGGCGAGATCGACCGGGACGTGTTGAAAATCACCCAGGCTTGCACTAAGATGATTGAGACCGCGATCCGCGAAAACCCGGGCTTATGGTTCTGGTTCCATAATCGTTGGAAGACCAGGCCGGAGAAGGAAGCGGATCCGGCCGTATCGACGGCTGAGAAGTCCGCTTCGGAAGGATGAATTCATGCGGGAAAAACGCGCCTTCGACGAGCTCAGGCCGCTCCGGATCCAGACCGATTACCTCGATTTCGCCGCCGGCTCGGCCTACATCGAGATCGGCCAGACGAAGGTCATCGCCGGGGCGACCATCGAGGAGAAGACTCCGCCTTTCCTAAAGGGTCAGGGTACCGGCTGGGTGACCGCAGAATACGCCATGCTGCCCTGCTCGACCGAAAGACGCAGCCAGCGCGAAAGGACGCCGGGCCGGATCTCGGGACGAACTCAAGAGATCCAGCGGCTGATCGGACGGTCGCTCCGGGCCGTGACCGATTTGGCTGCGCTCGGGGAGCGAACGATCATTATCGATTGCGACGTCATCCAGGCCGACGGAGGAACCCGGGTGGCCGCGGTCACCGCCGGCTGTGTGGCCGCGGCCCTGGCCATGAAAAAGCTGCTCGATCATGACATCATCGACAAGATGCCCCTCCAGCACCTCGTCGCCGGCATCAGTGTCGGCATCGTCGACGGCCGCGAGTTGCTTGACCTCGACTATGCCGAAGATTCACAGGCCGCCACCGACATGAACGTGATCGAGACCGACAGCGGCCAGCTGGTCGAAGTCCAGGCCACGGCGGAAAAGGCGCCTTTCTCTAGGAAGGACTTAAGCTCCCTTCTCCGCCTCGCCGATAAGGCTGTCCAGGAGATTATCCAGGTTCAGAAAGCCGCTCTGAAGAACAAAAGCCTCCTGTTTATGGCCTACGGACGATGAGGAGAGACCGATGAAGAGAATCCTGGTCACCGGAGGCGCCGGGTTCCTAGGCAGCCACCTCTGCGACAGGCTGTTGGACGGCGGCGACGACGTGGTCTGTGTCGACAATTTCTTCAGCGGCAGCAAGGACAACATCCGCCATCTGTCCCGCCATCCCTTTTTCGAGTTGATCCGTCACGATGTCATCCATCCCCTCTTCGTCGAGGTCGACCAAATCTTCCACCTGGCCTGCCCGGCGTCCCCCATCCACTACCAGCAAAACCCTATCAAGACCGTTAAAACCAACGTTATGGGCACGATCAACATGCTCGGCCTGGCCAAAAGGATCAAGGCGCCGATTTTGCTCGCTTCTACTTCCGAAGTTTACGGCGACGCCCAAGTCCATCCGCAAACCGAGGCCTACTGGGGCAACGTCAATCCCATCGGCTTGAGAAGTTGCTACGACGAGGGCAAGAGGGTGGCTGAAACGCTGATGATGGATTACCACAGGCAGAACAGCGTCGGCATCCGGATCGTGCGCATTTTCAACACCTATGGCCCCCGGATGGCCGTCGACGACGGCCGGGTGGTCAGCAATTTCATCGTCCAGGCCCTCAAAGGCAAAGACCTGACGCTTTACGGGGAGGGCACCCAAACCCGTTCTTTCTGCTATATCTCTGACCTTATTGATGCGCTCGTCCGGATAATGAACGCGGAGGACTTTAGCGGCCCGGTGAACATCGGCAATCCCACGGAGTTTTCGGTCCTCGAGCTGGCCGAGAAAGTCCTGGCGCTCACCGGGAGCCAATCCCGGATCGCCCACAAGCCATTGCCCTCGGATGATCCCGTTAGGCGCTGTCCGGACATTTCCCTGGCCAAATCCAGGCTCGGCTGGGAGCCGCGCGTGGGCCTGGAGGACGGCCTCCGCAAAACCATTGCCTATTTCCGGGAGAACCTGGGCATTCGATGAAACTCTCCATCATCGTGCCTGTCTACAATGAGCGGAAGACGATCGAGGAGATCATCCGCCGGGTCCAGGCCGTTGACCTTGACCTGGAGAAAGAGATCATCGTCGTCGACGACGGCTCGACCGACGGAACCCGGGAGGCCCTGCAGTCTCTGGCCCTCGCCGAGCTCAGGGTCGTAGTCCACGAGAAAAACAAAGGCAAGGGGGCGGCGCTGCGCAGCGGTTTCGACCGGGCCGAGGGCGACATCATTCTCATCCAGGACGCCGACCTGGAATATGACCCGCGCGAGTATCCCAAGCTTCTCGAGCCGATCCTGGACGGACGGGCCGACGTCGTCTACGGCAGCCGCTTCCTCGGCGGACCGCACCGGGTGCTTTACTTCTGGCACTATGTTGGGAACAGATTCCTGACCACTTTCTCCAACATGCTCTCTAACCTCAATCTAACGGATATGGAGACCTGCTACAAGGTCTTCCGGCGCGACATCCTCCAAAAAATCAAGCTGAAATCCCCCCGCTTCGGGTTCGAGCCCGAAATCACGGTCAAATTGGCCAAGCTCCACTGCCGGATCTATGAAGTGCCGATCTCCTATTCCGGCCGGGATTACGCCGAGGGCAAGAAGATCGGTTGGAAGGACGGACTGGCCGCCCTCTTCCATCTCGTCCGCTTCCGGTTTTTTAACTGACTTGACTTCATCCTCCCATAAATATAATATTTCTATTCAACTTAGCAGGACTGTGTCCCCGAGTATCATCTCCGCTTAAGCTTTCCGATAGACAGGAGGTTATCATGAGTCTCATCCCCTCATTAATACTGGCCGGCGTCATCATCCTGATCATCGCCTTCATCCTCATTATCCTCGCCAAACAGTACCGCAAGGTCGGGCCGAACGAGGTCCTGATCATCGCCGGCGGCCGGAAAAGGACGATCACCGGCCCCGACGGCACCAAAATCAAGGTCGGCTACCGGTATCGCTTGGGCGGCGGCACATTTGTGATCCCGCTCATCGAGACAGTCTACCGACTTCCCATGGACGTCATCACCCTGAACATCAAGACACCCGAGGTCCTGACCAACAGCGGCGTTCCGATCATGGCCGAGGCGACCGCTCAGGTCAAGGTCGACTCTTCGGACGCGGCCATTCGCCTGGCCGCGGAGCAGTTTCTCGGTCAAGGCAAGGAGGGCATCCGCGACGTCTCCATGAACGTCCTCGAGGGCCACATGCGCGAGGTCATTGGGACGATGACCGTTGAGGAGATTTTCCGCGGCCGGCAGGTCTTCTCGGCTCGGGTCAATGAGGCCATCCGCCCCGACCTTTCCCGAATGGGCCTCGTCATGCTTTCCTTTGCCCTCAAGGACATCAGCGACACTCAGGGATATCTCGAGTCGTTGAGCAAGCCCCAGGTCGTGGCCGCGAAAAGGGATGCCGTGATCGCCGAGGCCGAGACCGAGAAAGAGTCCATCATCAAGTCCAGCCAGGCCCGGAAGGAAGGGGAGGTCGCGCGCCTGGCCGCAGAGGCCCTGATCGCCAAGGCCCAGTGGGAGAACGAAGCCAAGAAGTCCGAATCCCAGATCGCCGTCAACCAGAGAAAGGCCCAGGCGGACTTCTCCTACGAGCTCGAGCGCTACCGTCTGAGCCAGCAGATCAAGAAGGAAGAGGCCAAGATGAAGGCCATCGAGAAGGAAGAAGCCATCAAGATCGAGGAACTGGAGATCGCCCGCCGCGAGAAAGAACTGGAGTCGAGCGTCGTCAAGCCGGCCGACGCCCGACAGTACCAGATCAAGTCCGAGGCCGAGGCCGAAGAATTCCGGATCCAGGCCGAAGCCAAAGGCAAAGCGGAAGCGCTGCGTTTAGAGGGGGACGCCGAAGCCGAGTTGATAAAGAAAAAAGGCCTGGCCGAGGCGGAATCCATGCTCAAGAAAGCCCAGGCCTGGGAGAAGTACAACCAGGCGGCCGTCCTGGAGATGTATCTGAAGACCCTGCCCGACCTGGCCAAGGCCATCTCCGAACCGCTGTCCAAAGTTGACAAGATCGTGATCGTCGGCGGCGGAGAGAAGAGCCTGGGGACGACGAAGATCACGGCCCAGGTCGCCGAAGTCCTCGCCCAGATGCCCGATGTCGTCAAGTCCCTGACGGGTGTCGATCTAAAGAAATACCTCCAAGAAAAGTTCTCATCTGAAGATAAAAAAGAGAAATAGCCACCGGCGAAGGACGAGTCCGCTATGATTTCAGAAAAAGTCAACCAGATCGGCGCCTCGCCGACCCTCAAGATCTCGGCCAAGGCCAAGGCCATGCGGGCGGAGGGGATCGACATCGTTGACCTGAGCGTCGGCGAGCCCGATTTCCCAACGCCCGAAAACGCCAAGACGGCCGGCATCCGGGCCATCCAGCAGAACTTCACCAGGTACACCGAAAACGAAGGGATCCCGGCGTTGAAAAAGGCGGTCCTGGCCCGGATGAAGGAGGATTATGGGCTGACCTACGAGATGAACCAGGTGATCGTCTCGCCCGGCGCCAAGGCCTCACTTTTTCTTGCCTTCCAGGCCCTGATCGATGAAGGGGAAGAGGTGATCATCCCGGCTCCCTACTGGGTGACGTACCCCATGGCCGTTATCCTGGCCAAGGGCAAGCCGGTCATCGTCCCGACCAAGGAGGAGAA
>CAYOZW010000053.1:0-16040 GCA_964408495.1 uncultured Eubacteriales bacterium | reverse complement strand
GACCACGTTAACCAGGGGCACATTCCGCTTCTCCATCAAAAAAACTTTAAGGCCGTTATCGAGAACGAGATACTTAGCCGTCTCTTCGGTTTCGCCAAGAGCTGCAGAGAGGCCGCTGGTTATGAGGAAGGTCAGCATTAAAACGAGAGCGGTTCCCCCGATGAGCTTATTCCCGGTTTTGAGGTCTTTTTTTCTCGGCACGATTGGCTTTTTAATTCCAGAAGCAAATTTTATACCAAAACACCATAGACATGGAAAGCTTTTCTTCTCGGGGAATAGCCGGGCCTGGCCCCGATTTTCGAATCGAATAATGTAAATTATTTTTACATCTTTCTGCGCTTTAAGCCCAATATATGGCTTTAGGCACCATTCCCAAGATGTCCAACCCCAGAGATGGTCGCCTGTAGCTGCCAAAAGGCCCCATAGCGAAGAGGTGACCCATCGGCTGAACCGACGGGAAAGGTTCCCCCGAGTGCGGGAGCTGAGGGTGCCTCCCGCTCCCAACCAATTTCCCAAAAATAGGAAGTCCTCCCGAGGGATGAGCTAAGTTGGCGGGGAGTGGCCAGCTATGATAGAATGCCCTCAAGAGGCGGACATGAAAAACCAGCGCAAAGCCAAGATCCTGGTCGTCGATGACGAGGAGAATATCCGGAAGTCGCTCAAGATGATCCTCGAGTACGAGGGGTACCAATTCCTTGAAGCCGGAGACGGGGAGTCGGCCCTTTCTATCATCGAGGATGCGATCGACGTCGAGCTAATCCTCCTCGATATCAAGATGCCGGGCCGGGACGGTTTGGATATCCTCGCTGAGGTAAGGAAGCGTCCCTATGCTCCCGAGGTGATCATGATTTCTGGCCAGGGCACTATTCAGACGGCCGTGGAGGCCACCAAACTCGGCGCTTTCGAATTCCTGGAAAAGCCCCTCCACCGTGACCGGGTTCTCCTCAGCATCCGAAACGCCCTCAACCAGAACACTCTCCGGCGGGAGTGCCTCGACCTGCGGAAAAAGGCCGAAAAGCGCTATGAGCTCGTCGGCCAACACGCCCTGATGAAGCAGCTCTGGAAGGACATCCTTAAGACAGCCCCCACCAACGCCACGGTCCTCCTTCGCGGAGAGAGCGGAACGGGCAAGGAGCTTATCGCCAGGGCCATCCACAGCCACAGCATGCGAGCCAAAGAGGCGTTCATTCAAGTGAACTGCGCGGCCATCCCGGAGGAGTTGATCGAGAGCGAGCTCTTCGGCCACGAAAAGGGTGCCTTCACCGGGGCCACCGAGCGCAAGGTGGGCAAGTTCGAACAGGCCGATGGCGGCACGATCTTCTTGGACGAGATCGGCGACATGAGTCTCAAAACCCAGTCTAAGGTGCTGCGCGTCCTCGAGGAAGGGGAGATCCAGCGGGTTGGTTCGGGCAAGGTCAGCAAAGTGGATGTCAGGATTGTTGCGGCCACCAACAAGGACTTGAAAAAAGAGATCGGCGAGGGCACGTTCCGGGATGATCTTTTTTTCCGGCTCAACGTCGTCCCGATCGATTCGCCGCCTTTGCGGGAGAAAAAGGAGGACATCCCCATGCTCATTGAATACTTCAGCCGCAACTTCGCCGCTGAGAATAACTTCCGGCTGAAACAATTCTCACCCGAGGCCATCGCCGCCCTGGTGAAGTATTCTTGGAAGGGCAACGTGAGGGAGCTCAGGAACGTCGTCGAACGGCTGCTGATCATGACCGAGGCAGAGACGATCGGTGTGAAGGACCTTCCCGATTCGCTCCGGGCGACCGCTAAGACAAAGCTTCCCGGAGCCGGCCAGACAAAAACCCTGAAAGACTACCGGGAGCTGGCTGAAAAAGAATTTATCCTGGCCAAGCTCGAAAAGAACAACTGGAACATCTCCCAGACGGCCCGCGAGGTCGACACGCCTCGGAGCAACCTCTATAAAAAACTGGCCCAGTATGGTATAAAGATAACGGTTGGAGTGGGCGAGGCGGTTGCCCCCTCTCCTCATAAAGAGAAGAAAGGGGAGGAAAGTCCGAACTCCACAGGGCAGGATGGTCGCTAACAGCGACTCCGGGCGACCGGAGGAAAGTGCCACAGAAAAGACACCGCCGAAGGGGAGGGGCAACCCTCTCCTGGCAAGGGTGAAAAGGCGAGGTAAGAGCTCACCGCCCCGATGGCGACACCGGGGGCAGGGTAAACCCCATCTGGAGCAAGACCAAACGAGCCCCGCAGTGGGATGGCCCGTTCCGAGGGGTGGGTAGGTCGCTAGACCTCCGGAGCAATCCGGAGGGAAGACAAATAACCGCCGCCCGCCGCAAGGCGGGAGACAGAATTCGGCTTACGGCCCGCTCCAACCGCTTTTTTTTGGGTAGCAATCCCCATCCTTTTGACATCAAATATATCCTTTGTTATAAATTCTTCCCGGAGACTCAGTATCGAGAGGAAGCCTCCAAGAAAGGGACAGACTGTCATGGACGAATCAGAACACGAGGCAGAGAAAGATATCGTCAGGGAATGCGCCGGGAGGCTGGCTGCCGGGAAGCTCCCCCCCTGGAAAGTCGAGAAGGAGATAGCGGAAGTCCACGGAGTCGTCCCCCCTAAGAACTTCCGCCTTGCGGCCCTCACCCGCCGCGAATTTATCGCAAGAACGACGGGAGAGACATTCGCCTTCATCACTCTTCCGGAAAAACCGTACAAACTCCGCTATAAATGCACTCGGTGCTTATTCGACTGGGAAATCGCTGCCGGCGACACGAACCTGCACTGCTCAATCTGCGGAGACACGCTTGAGTCTCTTTCCCAGTCGGGGCCTCTCGTTTCCAACTACGTCGGGGGCAGCGAGGCCTACTATTCGTTCGCCGGAACAATTCAGGTCAAGGGAGACATCAACAAAGCATTCACCAACCTTCTTGTCTATGGGACAGGCCTCGGCCCCATCGGCGTCACCCGGGGCTGCCGCTATATCAATAAATTTGGCGGAGCGGAAGTCAGAGTGTCGGAATTCGGGCGGGCAGCTCGCTCAATCGGCTATATTTTTGCCTCGGATGAGGGGAGGCGCCGGGCTGTTGAGCTGTTGGCTGACAATCTTGAGAGACTGAAGAAAGAAATGACACCCCTTCTTGAGGAATTCTCGGGCCGCCTCGGCGCCGTCGAGTTCGAATCGGCCGAAAGCCAGCACGGCTACACCCTTTTCGTCGATTTCGTAGGCGAATTTCCGAATGCCCGGGGGCACGGCAGCCTCAGCCGGGCTGTTGGACTGGCCAAGAAGAAATGTCAGGAAATCCTCATGAATAGCGGCCTCGATTATGAACTCAGCGTCATCGCTCAGGGCTACGACGGCGACCTGAAGCCCAGCCCGCGGAATAAAAGAGGAAGATATGCCTCCGCCGAGGTTCGAGTCCCTTTTCGGGAATTCGAGAAAGAACTGAATATCGATCCGGACAAGTTCATTTCTTTCGTCCTTCTGGACGCTCTCGGCGCCCGCAAGCTGGGGTGTCAGTTTTACTCCGGAATGGGCGGGGAGATCGTCCCGGCCGTCTATAAGGCCACCCAGGTTAACCCTCAGAGTCCGCTCGTCTCCTCGTTTGAGAACATCTTTGTGAAGACAGACAAGGGAGATCTCGTCTACGGGGTGGAACTTCCAAACGTAGAGGTTGGCATAGCGTCATCCGGGGAGGGGATTATCTCGCCTTCCGCCCGGGAGGCACTCCAAATTATGGGGGTCCGGAGCGCCCGGGAATTCGCAGCCTCTCTAGCCGCCCAGGTCCTGGCCGGCGAGTTCAACCTGGCCCTAGAGATCAGCCGGGAAAAACTCTATAAATCATAAGGGCTTCTCTCCGCTTATTCTTCCTCGTACTCCAGCTTGAATCTGAGCAGGAGGTATGGGAAGAGACTGTCCCGTCCGGTCCCAGCCATGAAAATCAGGATTTTTTCCTTAGCGCTCCTTTTCATTTTTAAGAAAGGAGCTCCCGGGCCATATTTCAGGAATCTTGACGGCCAGCCGGGGCGAAAACGCCTCACTCCCGCCGGGCGACCAGCTCGACGGGCTTGTACCCGCCTTTGGCCTTGAAATAGAAGATCAGGATGAGATAGCAAACGAGCATGATGGCCGGGAAGATGGCCACCGTCATCAGGGCGTTCTTCTTGGCCGTGGCACTCACATCGTCGACCGCTTCTTTCTCCTCCTGGCTGAGAGTGGCCATCTTATCTTTATCGACGGGCTGATACCTCCCGAATATGCTGACTTTCTCCTGGGCGACGACGCGGCTGTGCAGCGCCGGATTATGAGCCTCCAGATCGCGGTCGATCTGCCGGTCTTGGATATTCCCTAGGAAAACGGCGCCGATCACTCCGACACTCAACATGCCCATGCCGCCGATGGCATTGATAGTCAAGGCTCCGCCTCTCGGGAATCGTTCTGCGGCCACCCCCAGCATGGTCGGCCAGAAGAATGTTTTGCCCAGAGCATAAACTGTGGCGGCGATGAAAATCATGACCCCTGCCACCTTCGACAACATGATGAGTCCGATCACGGCAATGGCGCTGCAGACCGCCAGCAACCCAAGGGGGGAGAGCTTATGGATGATCGGGCCGGCCAGGAACCGCAGGATCATCATGATGAAAGCTGTGTAGATCAACAGCCACCCGGCCTGAAGCCCCATTTTCCCCATCACGGGAGTGACCAGCTCGGTGATCCAGGAATCGGTCCCAAGCTCTGTCGTAGCCAGGGGAAGCATGATGAGGAGAAGGAAGATGAACAGCGGATGACCCAGCTTCCGGACATAGAGGGAATAGGCCAGGATCAGGATGCCCGCGACGATAACTTTGGCCCCAAGCGGCCACTGCAGGATCCTCCCGATCTCGGCGATCATGATGATGATGACGATGATCGCGCCGATGATGCCGGCTTCCTGGAGCATGGCCTTGTAGGAGACGCCGGCTTGGACGCGTTCATGGACGGGAAACTTAGCCCGGAGCATCATCAGTCCGTAAACCGCGGCCGGGACGAGGACCAGACCGACCTTCCATCTCCAATCCAAACCCGGCATCAGGATCAAGATCAGCAGGCCTCCCAGGACCATTCCTCCCGGCCAGCCGGCGTGCAGGATGTTCAACCATTTCGTCTTCTGCTTGGAGTAGACCGTGGCCACGACGGGATTGATCACCGCTTCCACCGTACCGTTTCCGACCGCCAGGATAAACGTCCCCCAATAGAGCATCTGGTATCCGCCGGCGAAAATGGTCACCAAGGCGGAGGCGACATGGCAGACAAGGGCGAAGCCCAGCGCCCGGCCGTAGCCGATCTTATCGATGACCAGACTGAACAGGATGATGCTCAGGGCGAACGGCCAGAGGCCGACTCCCAGGATCTCTCCTTTCTGGGTCTCGCTGAGGTTGAAATGCACGCCCAGGTCGCCGATGATGTTCGCCCGGATGATGAACCCAAACGATGTCGCCACCAGGGCGATAAAACACGTCCAAAAGAGCCATTTCGAGACTTCCCCCGTCCCGGCCGGAACGGATTGACGACTCACTTCTCCAGCCATTTCTCCCTCCTTCCTCAAAAGGTCCAGAGAAAAAGATCAAAGCCAACTTTTCAGAGAAATATATCCCCAGCTAAAGCCCAAAGTCAATAGCCAATATCCCCGTTCGTTTCCTTCTTCTTGACATCGACGTTAACAGAGCGATATCCTTGGGTCTAAACGATAAAGAAGGGAGTCCCCATGATAAAAAACCGTCTCTTCACGGCCACGGTTTTGGCCTTGATTCTTGTTTCAACGATTTCCCTGTCGCCCCAGAAGGCTCAGGTCCCGGACCGGGCTGACACGGCTGTGCTCAACCGCATCTGGGAGGAGGGAATCACCCGCTCGCAAGTTATGACCACCCTGAGCTACCTGGCCGATGTGATCGGCCCTCGCATCCCCGGCTCGCCGGCTATGAAAAAAGCCTTGGAATGGACGTCCGCCACCTTCAGCGAGTGGGGGATGGCCAACGTGGCCATCGAATCGGCCGGAGAATTCGGGCTGGGCTGGTCGAACGAGTACACCTCAGTCCACTTGATCGAGCCTGCCTACCAGCCGATTGTCGCCTACCCAGTCCCCTGGACTTCGGGGACAAAGGGCAAAATCATCGGCCCGCCCGTATCGGTTCGAATCAGCTCCGCTGCGGATTTTGAAAAGTACAAGGGGAAACTAAAAGGCGCCATCGTCTTCACCCAGCCGCCCCGCCAGGTGCACCCCAATTTCAAGCCCCCCGCCACGCGCTACTCCGATAAGGACCTTAGAGAGCTCCAGGACACTCCCATACCCGTGAGGCCGAAGGATGGGGAGGGGCGAAACTCCGGAGGGTTGAAGTGGGAAGAGCTGGAGGAGTTCTACCGAACAGAGGAAATCGGAATTCTCGTCGAAGCGAGCTCCCCCTACCGCAGCGATTTCGGCACCGTCAGGGTTGATGCCTATGACGCCATCGGCAAAAACCACACAACACCGAACCAGAATCCGAGAATCATCATGGCCGCTGAGCCTTATGCCAGGATCTGCCGGATCATGGATCACAAGATTCCGGTGAAACTGGAGGTCGAGGTCAGAAACACGATCTACGACCAGGACCGCGAGGGGTATAACGTCATGGCCGAAATCCCCGGCGGGGACAAGGCCGCCGAGGTCGTCATGTTGGGCGGTCATCTTGACTCCTGGGCTGGGGGCACGGGAGCCGTTGACAATGCTTCCGGCTGTGCCGTGACCATGGAGGCCATGCGGATCCTCAAGGCACTTGGTATCAAACCCCGCCGGACCATCCGGGCGGCCCTGTGGACGGGGGAAGAAGAGGGATTTTATGGTTCCCGGGGCTACGTTTTCAAACACTTCGGGGATACGGATATTCAGTCGCTCGAAAAGGTCGATTTCGAGGCTTATGAGGCAAACTGGCGCAATCCCCTGGTCAATGCCAAAAAGCTCCTGGTCAAGCCCGACTATTTCAAAATCTCGGGCTATTTTAACTACGATAACGGGTCCGGCCGCATCAGGGGCATCTATATCCAGGAAAATTTTCAGGTCCGGCCGATCTTCGAGGAATGGATGAGGCCGCTCCAGGACTTGGGAGTCTCGACCATCGCCCTCCAGCCGACCGAGGGGACCGACCACCTGATGTTCGATGCTATAGGCATCCCCGGCTTCCAGTTCATCCAGGATCCTCTCGACTATGTTCCCCAGATCCATCATACGAATCAGGACGTCTATGACCACTGCGTTCCTGAGGACTTGATCCAATCGGCCATCGTCATGGCCTATTTCGTCTATCAAACAGCCATGCGAGAAGAGATGCTGCCCCGCAAGCCCTTGCCGGTCCCGGTGGAAACAAAATAGCTTGAAGAACCTGAGCCGGAGAGAGGCTGACTATGAATAGACCCATTCTATCGTGCGGGATCTTCGTCCTCCTTTTCATCACTCCGCCTTATCTTGCCTGGGCTTCTCAAACATCGGTGAGTGCAAAACTAAAGGTGTCCATCGTCAAGAACGATGCGGAAGGCCCAAGATACATGGCCGAGGGAGGACTCATCCCACTGTTGGAGAGGCTCGGCTGCGAAATCAAGGACATTGACACGGTCGCCCTGACCGAGGACGAAAAAGAGGAGTATGGCGCGTGGAACAAGGACGCCCTCGAGAGCCGCCACATCGGAAGGCTGGTCACCGGTAATCGATTGAACGAGGGCTTGATCATCGGCCTGCTCTCAGACTGCACCGATCTTCTAGGAATGCTGGCCGGGCTGCAGCATCTGCAAACAACTGGAACAACACCCGAAGGCGGCGAGATGAATCCCCAATGGGAGGGCCTTGCGGGTCCAAAGCCCCTGCGCGTTGGACTCGTCTATTTCGATGCCCACGCCGATTTCAACACGCCCGAGACGACCCTGAGCGGGATGTTGGGCGGCATGGACGTCGCTGTCGCCACCGGCCTCTGCTTGAGCCGGCTCCGGCTGAAAACGGGTCTCGACCCGGCTCTTCCGACCCGGTACATCGTCTTCGGCTGCCTGCGGGATGTCGACCCGCTGGAACAGGAGCTCCTGGACAGGTCTGATTGCGAATACCTTTCCGTGGAAGACATCCGGTCCGTTTCCGAGGCCATCGGACAACAGATGGAGAGGCTCAGCCGACTGACCGATGCGGTTTACGTTCATGTGGACATGGACGTCCTCGACCCGTCCGAAGTATCCGGTCATCCCCTGACCGCTCCCGCCGGGCCCACGAGCCGGGAGCTAGCGGCCGCAATCCGCAAGATCTTCACCTTTCCGAAGGCTGCGGCCATCGGCATCGCCTCGATCCCCTTCGGCGAGCGGGATAGGGGAGGTCTTTCGCTCCAGGCCGCCTATCGCCTCATCGAAGCTTCTGTTTTGGGGGTGAAGGAGCGCTAATCGTTATCAAGTCCTTCTCTTCCCATGAACCAGATTGACATCCGGCCCGGGGGCCGGATATATTTCTGGACTTGTGACATCTCTTCTGACAATGCCACCACCCAGGACAGCCAACATGAAAAAAACGACCATCCTGTTCTTTGTCTTCATTCTCATCCTCAGCGGACTGATCGCCGGCCAGACTAAAGCCGACGGCCAAAAAGCCTACGAACACGTGCGTCATCTGGCCGGGGACGATTTCAAAGGCCGCAAATCGGGCACTCCGGAGTATGACCGGGCCGCGGAGTACGTGGCCGAGAAAATGAAAGAGTACGGCCTCCAGCCCGGCGGAGAGAACGGCTCCTGGTTCCAGGAAGTCCCTTTTAAAAACTGGTCGAACTATGATCAACCGATCCGCCTGGAGATCGTCTCGCCGCAGCGACGTGTCTATTTCGCCGGCCGCGGCCGGGATTTCGTCCCCGTCTCAGGAACCACCTCCGGAATCGTCCGGGGCAAGGCGGCTTTCGCCGGCTATGGGATCTCGTCCGAGAAGCCCATCTGGAATGACTACGCGGAGCTCGACGTCAAAGGACATATCCTAATCGTCATTCCTGACGCCCCCCCGGACTTCGATGACGTTGCCGTCAGGGAGTGGACGCTTGAGAAAAAGGTCAAACTGGCCGCCGAAAAGGGCGCGGTCGGACTGATCGAGATGAACCTTGATGAGCCGGGCCGGCGGTCCTCATCCGGCCGCCGCCGGATGCGCCGATTCATCAAGACGGGTGAGTGTCCGGCTAATTTCGTGGTCATCCAGGCGGGGCGGAATTTTCTCGACGACCTCTTTTACAGCGACCGGAAAAGCTGGAGGGACGCGGTGAGCCGAACCCTGCGCACCAAAAAGCCCCACTCCTTCCTCCTCGATGTCGACCTGGAAATGGAAGCCCATTTCGTTCAGGAAGACCGGAAGGCCAGGAATGTTCTTGGCCTCCTTCCCGGCCGGGACCCGAAACTGAAAGACGAGATCATCATCATGGGCGGCCACCTCGACCATTTGGGCATTAGTCTCGACGGGTTCATTTACAATGGGGCCGACGACAATGCTGTCTCCGCCGGCGCAATCCTTGAAACAGCCCGGGTGCTCGGCGTTTCTGGATTCAGGCCGGCCCGTTCCGTTCTCTTCTGTTCCTGGGCGGGTGAGGAACTGGGCTTGATCGGCTCCCGCTACTATACCCAGCATCCTCTCTTCCCTTTGGAAAAAACCGTCGTCTATTTGAACTTGGACATGGTCGGGCTGGGAGACTCCGACCTGCTCGTCGGGGGAATGTGGGAATACGGCCAGTTCTATGACCTCATCAAGCCCGGACTGGACCCAGAGACCGTCAAGAAACTTAAACCGAGGGTGAACTATCGCGGCTCTGACCATACGTCTTTCTGGGCAAAAGGCGTGACGGCCCTGAGCTTGAGGACCGGCGAGGTTCTGACCGGCGAGCTCGACGACGAACATCCCGAGTACCACCGCCCGGGCGACCGCCCCGAGTTCATCGACCCCGAACTCCTGCGCCTGGCCGCCCAATACCATGTCGATATCATCCGCCTCCTGGCACAAACGAAGGAAAATCTGCTCGATCCGCGCTTCCGGGCCGAATTCATCCATAAGGATGCGGTTGTCGTCGACCTTCACTGCGACACGATCGGAAGATTCATCGACGGCGAAGACCTTCGCCTCGACCTTCCCAAAGGCCACATCGATATCCCCAAGCTGAAGCGGGGAGGAGTGGACCTTCAGGTATTCGCCTGTTTTGTCCGCCCGCCAGTAGGTGAACTTGAAAAATCCCAAGCGGCCAAGAAGATCTTTCAGCAGATCGAGGGGATCCACCGTCTGGTCGATCAGAGTCCCAATAACCTGGAGATCGTCCTGACCTATGAAGACGCCATGCGCCTACGGAACTCCGGCAAAACCGGCGTTCTGGTCGGGATCGAGGGCGGCTACGCCGTGGAGAACGATCTGGACATGCTGAGAACGTTCTACCGGGCGGGCGTGCGCTTGATAACGCTGACCCACTGGACGCACACGGACTGGGCCGATGCATCGGGTGATCCCCAGGCCGAGCACTGCGGCCTGACTTCATTCGGAGAGCAGATCGTCGCTGAAATGAACAAGCTGGGCATGCTCATCGACCTCTCCCATGTCCACGACGAAACGTTTTGGGACGTCCTCCGCATCACCGCTGCTCCCGTCGTCGTTTCCCACTCGTGTTGCCGGGCGCTGGCCGACCATCATCGCAACCTCAGCGACGAAATGCTCAAGGCGCTGGCCAAGAACAACGGCGTAGTCGGAATCAATTTCTACCCCAGTTTTCTCAATGCCGAGATTGAGAAAAAACAAGCTGCTCTCTTGGCCAAGGTGACCAAAAAATACGGACTTGGAGAAGACTTCCAGGCCATTATGCAGGCCGATGAGGAAACGAGGAACAAGGCGTTGGCTGAATATGAAGCCAAGTCCAAGGAGCTTCAAAAAACGCTCCCGCGGGTGGACGTCAAAACGGTCGTCGATCATATCGACCACGTGGTCAAAATCACCGGTTATACGGACAACGTCGGTCTCGGCTCGGATTTCGACGGGATATCGGTCACACCGGTAGGGCTGGAGAACACCGGCTGCCTCCTGGCCATTACCGAGGAGCTGCAGGGCCGCGGCTATAAGGAAGGGGATATCCGTAAGATCTTGGGGGGCAACTTTCTTCGCGTTTTTCAGGCCGTCGAGAAGGCGGCCAAGAAGTAGGCTCTGATCGACGGGAATAGATAGGCGGGGAAATCGCTAGGCTTTGCCCAAAACCATCGCCAGCAGGGCCATCCGGACATAAAGTCCGTATTCCATCTGGCGAAAATAGGCGGCCCGCGGGTCGTCATCGAATTCCATCGCGATCTCGGTGACGCGCGGCAGGGGGTGCATGACGATCATCCTTTTCTTGGCGGATTTCATGACTTCCGAGGTGATCACATAGGCCGACTTGACCTTGTCGTAATCGGCCACATCCTCGAATCGCTCTTTCTGGACGCGGGTGACATAGAGGACGTCGGTCCGGGCCAGCGCCTTCTTCAAGGTCGTGTGCTCCGTCTGCGGAATGCCCTTCTCGCCGACTTCCTCCATGACGTCCTTGGGCATGCGCAAGATCTCGGGGGAAACATAGTTCAGAGCAATCCCGTTGAACAAGGTGAGCAGGCGGGCCAGCGAGTGCACGGTCCGGCCGTATTTCAAGTCGCCGAGCATGGTGACGTTGAGGTTGTCCAGCCGGCCCAGCTCCTCCCGAATCGTGAAGGTATCGAGAAGGGCCTGGGTGGGGTGTTCACCGACCCCGTCACCGGCATTGATGACGGGCTTGCGGCAGTACTTGGCCGCCAAGGAGGCGGCTCCCACATCGGGATGGCGCAGGACGATAACGTCGGCATAACATTCCAAGGTCCGAACCGTATCGGGCAGGCTTTCGCCCTTGGCCACAGACGAATATTTCACTTCGCTGATAGGGATGACCGCACCGCCCAGCCTTTCCATGGCCGCCATAAACGAGGAGGCGGTCCGGGTGGAGGGTTCATAAAAAAGGTTCGCCAGGATCTTGCCCTTGAGCAGGTTGAAGGTCCCGATCCGTTCGACCATGATCCTCATCTCATGGGCGACCTCGATCGCGTATTCCAGGTCGGTCCGGCTGAACTGCTTGACGGATAAAATATCCTTTCCGTACCAGGGCGCCGTTTTTTGGTCGCCGAAGGGGAGACATGGGCTTTTCGGCTTGCTGGGCATATCGACCTCCTTAGGAAAGCACCTCCCGACTATATCTCCGGCTGGAGGAAATTGTCAACGAAAAGCCGCTCCCAGATTTTGTTCAAAGAGGATTTTCAAAAAGGCGGCACCGTGAGATAATTCGCCCCGATACCCCAGGCCAAGAATTCACAGCGAAAACGAACGCTCTCCTGGAAGCGGCAAAGGCAGGTGACGTCACCGAGGTCAATAGATTGCTCCAAAAAAAAGGTCGCTGCCCTCCTCGAGAAACACGGAGGAGGGGCCGCTCCGGTTAGGTTCGCGGCTGGCCCTTGACGGCCGATCTGACCGCCGCCTCGTAGGATACAGGTTCAATCTGGGGAAAATATATCCTCGCGTTCGTGTTGGTCACCACCGTCTCCGACCTCAATCCATCCACCAAGGACCTGGCGACGCGGAAGTTAACCGGGGCAAAGAGGATGAGCCAGAGAGAGGAAATCCTGGGCGAGAGCAACGGGACAGGAACAATCCACCGCCGCAGACCCATCACCCGGGCTGCCTTCTGGAGCATCTCCTGGAAGGTCAGCCTTTCGGACCCGATATCCACCATGAGGTTCCCCGAGGCTTCGAGGTTTCTGGCCGCGGCCAAATATCGAACGACATCGCCCACCCCAATGGGCTCGGTGCAGGTTCGAACCCAGCGCGGCGTCGTCAAAACGGGGAGCTTTCGGACGAGGCTGCGGATGATCTCAAAGCTGGCGCTCCCGGCCCCGATGATCACCCCGGCCCGGAACCAGATGGTTTGGATGCGATCGGGCCGGGAGCTCAGGATCTCGCCGGTTTCGATCCGGCTGAGGAGATGCCGGCTGGCCGTATCCTTGCGGCCCAAGCCTCCAAGATAGATGATTCTCCGGACCTTTTCATCTAAGCAGGCGGCCAGGAAGTTCGAGGCGCTCTGCCGGTCAAGGGTCTCGAAATCGCCCTTTGCGGCCATCGAATGAATGAGATAATAGGCGACATCCACACCCCGGAGCGCCCGCCGGAGCGAGCGGCTATCAAAGGTGCTGCCCTCGAAGAGCTCGGCCTTTGCTTCCCCACGGGGCTTGAATCGGCTTTTGTCACGGATAAGCAGGCGCAGGCCGACGTCTTGCTCCTCGCCCAACACGTCGAGGAGTTGACCTCCGATATAGCCCGTCGCTCCGGTCAAGAGTATGGTCATCTTCATAAATAGTATCTCACGCCGACTAGGGCCACCGGGAGCACCTTGGCAAATGGATTATTTCCCATGATCCACGTTCCCCTCCTGAATTGGATTTTCATCCCCCGGCAATCGATAGGGGGCGGTTGGTTCTCATATTATACATTATTCCGATATGAACAAGGCCATTAGATTATAACCGGATTCCAAATAAAGCGGGATGGGCGGGAAGGAAATCAGAAGGGGAGGGCAGAAACAACTTGCTTGATGACGAGAAGGATATTGCCCGGAAAGATACCGAGCTGAAGGACGCCATAGAGACAAAGGAAGAGAACAAGGAAGAGGGCAGGATTCTCCACCTCGATATCAATCTGACGCCCGGGCTCCTTCATGTACATATAGACGACTATACGGAGATAATAAAAAACCGAGACCAGGCTGGCCAGCACTCCGATTATGACCAGGGGGATCAGACCCGCCCGGACAGCCGAGCTGAAAACATAGAACTTGGCCAGGAATCCAGCAGTTGGAGGAAACCCGGCCAAAGACAACAGAAAAATGCTCAGGGTCGCTCCGATCCAGGGATAGCGGAAGCCGATCCCGGCAAAATCTTCGAGCTCGAGGTACTCCTGGCCTTTCTTGCTCAACCCGATCAGGGCGGCGAAGGCCCCGATATTCATGAACACGTAGGCCGTGAGGTAAAAGACCAGGCCGGCGTAATCCCTCGCCAGGATAGCCACCATGATGTATCCAGCATGGGCGATCGACGAGTAAGCCAGGATCCGCTTGATGTTCGTCTGCCGGAGAGCGACCAGGTTCCCCACGATCATAGTCAGGATACTGATCGTCCAAAGGGCCCAAAATAGCGAGTTTCCGTCGGCAGTCGCATCCCAATATTTCAAGAAGAGCCGGAGGAAAACGATAAATCCGGCCGCCTTCGGACCGACCGAGAAGAAGGCGGTCACCGGGGTCGGCGCCCCTTCGTAGACGTCCGGTGTCCACATGTGGAAGGGGACGACCGCGATCTTGAACCCGAAGCCGATGACGACGAGTGCGATACCCAGCATCCCCAGCATCGACGGACCCGCCATCCCGCTGAAAAGCGCGATGATTCCGGGTATGGAGGTCGAGTGGGCGGCTCCATAAAGAAAGGCCAGACCGAGGACGAGGAAGGCGCTGGCGAAGCTTCCCAGGAGGAAATACTTAAGCGCCGCCTCTCCGGATTTCTGGTCATTCCGCCGCAGCCCGGCCAGCGCATAGCTGGAGACAGAAAGGACTTCGAGGCCCAGGAATATGACCAAAAGGTCGGGGGAGGACGTCATGATCATCAGGCCGGAGAGGGCCAGGAGCAGCAGGGCGAAGATCTCGCCGTGGTTGGCGTCCTGCTGGCCGATGTATTTCAGGCTCAAAAGGATGACAAAGGCGACGGCCAGTCCGAAGAGGAGCGTCAGGAAGATCGCTAGGTTATCGAGGGCGAGTCCGCCGTTAAAATAGGTCAGACCTTTGTTCCAAGACGAAGCGGCCAGGTAGCCGGCCGCTCCGAGAAAAATGAGGGAAATGTAGCCAAGATAGTCTCGTCTCTCTTTTTTAAGAAAGGCTTCGAGGAGAAGGACGGTGAGCGCCCCGATGACGACGGCCAGCAGGGGAGCAAGGGCGGTCAGGTTGTTCATCCCTACTTTGTCTCCTTCGTCGCGTCGAAGACCCGCTCGGCCGACAATTTCTCTTCTGGCCTTGCTGCCTCACCTTCGCTCAGCGCCGTTGGTTTGGCGCTCTCACGGAGGAAGATCTTCTCCCGGTGGTGAACGCGGTCGAGCAGCTTGGCCACGGAGCTGTCCATCTTCCTCAGGAATGTCTGGGGATAGATGCCCATCCAGAACATCATGATGACAATGGGCACGAAAAAGGCGATTTCCCGCTTGTTCATATCCTTCAAGGAACGGACGGTGTCGTTGGTGACCGGGCCGTGCATAACCCTCTGGAACATCCAGAGAAGATAGGCGGCGGCCAGGATGACCGTCGTGACGGCGAAAATAGCCAGGAGCTTGCTGGCCTGGAAGACGCCGAACAGACAGAGGACCTCGCCGACAAACCCATTGAGACCCGGCAGCCCGACCGAAGAGAGCATACTGACCAGGAAGAAAGCGGCGAAGACCGGCATCCGGCTGCTGACCCCGCCGAAATCCTTGATGAGCCGCGTATGGGCCCGCTCATAAAGAATGCCGACGATCAAGAACAGGGCGCCCGTGCTGAGCCCATGGCTGAGCATCTGGTAGATAGCGCCCTCCACCCCCTCCATATTCAGGGAAAATACGGCCAGCATAATGAGGCCCATGTGACTGACGCTGGAATAGGCGACGAGAGCCTTAATGTCTTTCTGGATCAGGGCCATCAGGCCGCCGTAAATGATCCCGATGAGCGCCAAGATAGAGAGGATGGGCAGAAACCTTTCCAGGGCGTCGGGGAAGAGGGGCAGAGCGAAACGCAGGAATCCGTAAGCCCCCATCTTCAGGAGGACGGCCGCCAGGACGACCGACCCGGCCGTGGGCGCTTCCACGTGGGCGTCCGGCAACCAGGTGTGGAACGGGAACATCGGGATCTTGATAGCAAAGGCCAGCGCAAATCCCAGGAATAGCCAGCCCTGGACCTGGGGATTGAGGATCATCTTATAGAAGTCGAAGATCTCGAGGGAGTAGACGCCGGTCGCC
>CAYOZW010000052.1:0-16358 GCA_964408495.1 uncultured Eubacteriales bacterium | reverse complement strand
GATCCCGATGATCATCTACTACGGGCTCAAACTCATCTCGCCCCAATTTTTCCTGGTCACGGCCTGCCTGGTCTGCAGCATCACGGCCCTGGCGGCGGGGACGTCGTGGGGAACGATCGGAACCGTCGGTGTCGCCTTCATGGGGATCGCCATGGGGCTGGGCATCCCCCTGGGACTCGCCGCCGGCGCCATCGTGGCCGGAGCCTACTTCGGCGACAAAATGTCGCCGTTCTCGGACATCCCCAACCTGGCCGCGGTGACGGCCGGGGCCAACCTTTTCGACCACATCAAACACATGATCTGGTCGGCCGTGCCGGGCTGGCTGCTGAGTCTGGTCGTCTACTTCGTTCTCGGGCTGCGCTATCGGACGGGGACGATCTCCTCCGAGACCATGACCGTGATCTTGGAGACGATCAGGAAGAATTTTCGCTTCCACGGCCTCCTCCTCCTCCCGCTGATCATCGTCTTCTATCTTGCCTTCACCAAGCGGCCGACCATCCCGGGCATGCTCTTCTCTTCGCTCACGGCTATCGTCCTGGCTGTCATCTTCCAGAAGGAATCGATCGTCCGGATCGCCCAGGCCCTCAATTCAGGCTATCCCGCGGCGACAGGAGTCGAGGCCGTGGACAGGCTCCTCTCTCGCGGCGGCCTGATGAGCATGATGGAAACCCAACTCGTCGCCTTCACGGCCTTCAGCTTCGGCGGCATCATGCAGAAAACGGGGATGCTGTCCGTCATCCTGGACCGGATCATGACCGTGGCCCGGAGGGTCGGCAGTCTCATCGCCGTGACCATCGGCTCCAGCGTCGTGACCGCTTTTGTCACCGGCAGTTCCTATCTTTCCGTGATCATCCCGGGCGAGCTGTTCGGCCCGGTTTTCAAAAAGAAAAACCTGGCGGCCAAGAACCTCTCGCGGATCATCGACGAATGCGGCGGTATCATCGTCCCGCTCATCCCCTGGAGCATGGCCGGAGTCTACATCACGGGTGCGTTAGGAGTGCCCGTCTTGAGCTACCTCCCTTGGGCGATCGGCAACTGGGCGGCTATCTTCATCCTGACGATCTATGGGTACAGCGGTTTCACCATGGCCCCCCGGATTCGGGAGGACGAAACCCAGTCCGGAAGCTGACCGGCAGCGGACGTCAGTCTTCCTTGTCGACGGTTTCCAGGGCCTTCTCGAACGCTTCCCGGGCCTTCTCTTTTTTCTGGCGCTCGAGCTCGGCCGTCGCCTCGTACTTGCGCCCGAATTCGTCCCGGCGTTTTTTTTCTATCTCCAACAGATCGTCCAGTGATCCTTTCTTCTTGGCGGCGTGCCTCTCGGTCTTGACGACCTCCCTGGTGATCCCGTCTATCCAGAGGATGGACCGGCAGCAGGGGCAGACGATTTCAAAAACCGCGGCTTTCTTTTCCGCTTCGCTCATCAGGATTCCAATGTATCAGAAAAGATCGGAAGTGAAAAGCGGACAGCCGATCACTGTTCCGGAAGCGCCCGGGGATTTGTTTTCATATTGTGTTTTTTCAACAACTTAAACAGCCCCTGGCGGGTCAGGCCGATTTCCTCGGCCGTCCTCGCCTTGTTGTGTCCGAAGCGGACGAGCGCCTGATGGAGGAATCTCTTCTCGAACTCGGCCTTGGCGGCGAAATAGTTATAGGTGACCGGGGCCGGCGGCTGGGGACGAGGGTTGATCTTGGAAGAGAGATGTTCCTCCCGGATCAGCCGGTCGTTCCCGGCCAGGATTAGGCAGCGCTGGGCTTCGTTCTGGAGCTCCCGGATATTCCCGGGCCAACTGTAGTTCACCAGAAGCTCCAGAGCGCGGGGAGAGACATAGGTCATATCCCGTCCCATCTCCCGGCCGTACTTTTCGATGAAGTGATTGATCAGGAGGAGGATGTCTCCCCGCCGTTCCCGGAGGGGAGGGACCTCGATGGTTAGAATGCGCAGCCGGTAGTAAAGATCCATCCGGAAAGTCCCCCGCTCGATCTCCTTTTCCAGGTCCTTATTGGTCGCCGAGATGAAGCGGACATCAATAAGCCGCGTTCTGGTCTCGCCGACGCGCCGGATCTCTTTCTCCTGGAGCAGCCGCAGCAGCTTGGCCTGAAGAGGATGGGACAGGTCGCCGATTTCGTCCAGAAAGAACGTCCCTCTTTTGGCCTCTTCGAGCAGCCCGGCTTTCTCCCGCAGGGCGCCGGTGAAGGCGCCGCGGGCATGGCCGAACAGCTCACTCTCGAGCAACTGGTCGGGGATAGCCCCGCAATTGAGAGCGATGAATGGACCGTTACGCCGGGCTCCCCGGTCATGAATAGCCCGGGCGACAAGTTCCTTTCCGGTTCCGCTTTCGCCATAAATAAAGACCGGAGCATCATTGTCCTTAACCCTCTCGATCAGCGTCCGGACCGCCGAGAAGGCCCGGCTCTTCCCGATCAGAGAGCCGGACTCTGAAGACGGGAAAGCAACTGCTTCCTGATCCCGGTCAGCGAAGCCCTCTTTGATCAGCGCGGTAAACGAGCTTGTCAGGAAGACGAGCATTTCCAGGTCAGCGGAGGTGAAGGGCGAGTGCTCGGGATTCCGGCCAAGGCAGACGCCTCCCGAGACAATCTTTCCGTCCCGCAGAGGAAGGCAGAGCAGTCTCTGCGCTCCTGAGGCCTGGAGATCATCGCAATCTGACAGGCATCCGGATTCTTTTCCCGAGACTACGGGACCGTTTTCTTCGAGCGCCCGGCGGATCATCCCCAAAGCCAGGGACTCAAAAGAGGAATCAGGACGTGGCCAGGATCGGACCTCGGCGCTGCGAGAGAGTCCATCAAATACGGCCAGAACAACCCGGCTGGAGGGGATTTCTTCGCCGATGATCCGCAACGATTTGGCCAGGAAGGATTCGATCCGGCGGCGGGAAACGCTCACACCCCAATGAACGCACGGCCTTCGACAATATTCTCACAGAGGCTCGGGGCATTTGGCTCGTCAGCCCACTCGCTTCCCACATCGCCTTCTTGGAGGGAGAAAGCTTCGCTTTCCCCCTTCCAACGGTCGCTTCGTTCCCTGCCTCCCCTTCTCGGACTGCGTCCTGCGACCAAGGGGGCCATCCCCCTTGGAGCCCCCGCTGCTTTGCTCCGCAAACCAGCAACCTCGCTCCGAACTCCTCCGACCTTTTCCCGAAACGCCAACCTATATCGCCTCCTGATTGGCCAGGAGGGGAAGGGGTGGTTAATAGGGCACAAACAGAGTCTTGGAGGCGTTTCGGAAAATTCAGTCGAGAAACCCTGCCCGCTCAGTCGTCGACGGACTTCCTCACCGACCTTTACCGGAGACGCCGACCGTTTTCCCCCTTGATTACCCAAGGGGGCAGGGGGGATTAATATAATAAGAACAGAGTCTTGAAGGTGTCTCCGGAATAAACCCAACCCCTCGCCTTGGCAAAAGAAAGTGACTCCTTGCTGCCCACGGCGACCCTTTGGGGAGAGAGCGTCCGTCCGGACGACTCATTAATTTTAGTTATTCTATATGATTAGTAGCATCTAGATCATGGGTCCGCTACAATAACCACATGAGCGGAAAAGCCACCAACCGGCTGAGCAACGAGAAGAGCCCCTACCTCCGCCAGCACGCAGACAATCCCGTGGCCTGGTTTCCATGGGGGGACGAGGCCTTCCGGGAAGCGGAAAAACGGGACAAGCCGGTCTTCCTTTCGATCGGCTATTCCACCTGCCATTGGTGTCATGTGATGGAGAAGGAATCTTTTTCCGACGGAGAGGTCGCCCGCCTGATGAACGAGACATTCATTTCGATCAAGGTCGACCGCGAGGAAAGGCCCGATGTCGATGCCCACTACATGGCGGTTTGCCAATTTCTCACCGGGAGCGGCGGCTGGCCGTTGACCGTGATCATGACGCCCGACAAAAAGCCGTTCTTTGCCGGGACTTATTTTCCCAGGGAGAGCCGGTTCGGCCTGATCGGCTTCACCGACCTCATCCGACGCATCGCCGAGGCCTGGAAAAGCCGGCGGCCCGAGCTTCTGAGCTCGTCTGGAAGAATCCTGGCCGCCCTCAAAGAGGACTCATCACCTCCCGAGAGTGAAAAAATCCGACCATCCATCCTGGACTTGGCATTTTCCGAATTGGCCGGCCAGTTCGATGACGAATTCGGCGGGTTTGGGTCCGCCCCAAAATTCCCGACGCCCCACCACCTGACCTTTCTTCTCCGCTATTCCCGGCGGAAAAATGACAAGAAGGCCCTGGCCATGGTCGAGAAGACCCTGCAGGCGATGCGCCTGGGAGGGATATTCGACCAACTCGGCTGGGGCTTCCACCGCTATTCCACCGACCAGCGCTGGCTCGTCCCCCATTTCGAAAAGATGCTCTATGACCAAGCGCTCCTGTCCATGGCTTATGCCGAGGCTTACCAGGTCACCGGCAAGAAAGAATACCGGCGGACCGTCGAGGAGATTATGACCTACGTCCTGCGGGATTTAGAGTCGCCAGAGGGAGCATTCGCCACGGCCGAGGACGCTGACAGCGAGGGAGAGGAAGGAAAATACTATGTCTGGGGACTATCCGAGATCGAGGCGGTCCTCCCCCGCCCCCAGGCAAAACTCGCCAAACACATTTTCAACCTCCGGCCCGAAGGGAATTACGCCGAGCCGGGAGCCGGGAGTTCCGGTCAAAACATCCTCTTCCTGAGTCGTCCGCCTGTCCTTGCGGCGGCTGACCTCCGTCTCTCCGAAGAGGACCTCGAGAAAGAGATGGCGGTCATCCGTGAGGCGCTTTTCAAACGGAGGGCCGATCGGCCGCGCCCGTTGAAGGACACCAAAATCCTGGCCGACTGGAACGGATTGATGATCGCCGCTCTGGCCAAGGCGGCTTGGACTCTCGGGAGGGACGACTATGCAGAGTCCGCGCGCACCGGAGCCCTCTACATCCGCGACAAGATGACCGTTCAAGGGAAGCTCCATCACCGCTCTGCCGAAGGGGAGGTGACCGTCCCCGCTTTCCTGGACGATCACGCTTTTCTTATCTGGGGACTCACCGAACTCTACGGGGCCACTTTCGATGAAATCTTTCTCTCCTGGGCGGCCAAGCTGGCTGGGGACGCTCTCCACGGTTTCTGGGACGAGAAGCAAGGCGGCTTTTTCTTCACTTCAGCCGAGATCCACAAGGATCTCCCAACACGACGGAAGGAACTCTATGACGGCGCCATCCCCTCAGGAAACTCGGTGATGGCCGCCAACCTCGTCCGGCTCGGCCGCCTCCTGGGGCGCGAGGACCTGGAAGATAAGGCCCAGCGGACCGTCGCGGCTTTCTCGGGGAAGATATCCCAGCACCCGGCGGCTTATACCCAATTTCTATGCGGTCTCGATTTCGCCCTCGGCCCTTCCCGCGAAGTCGTTATCGCGGGACGAAGGGACTCCCCGGACACTCGGGCCATGTTCAACGTCCTGAGGAAAGGATTCCTGCCTAACACGGTTGTCTTATTCCGCTCGATCGAGGAGAGTGACCCGGAGATCATCAAGCTCGCTCCCTACACGAAACCCATGGAGGCGATGGGGGGAAGAGCGACGGCCTACGTCTGCTCGAACTGCAGCTGCGAGTGCCCGACGACGAACCCGGAGGAATTGCGGGCCCTCCTGAACAAGTAGCTGCGGCTGGAATTGTCTGGCCTTCAATCCTGCTTTTTCTTCCGCTGCTCGCGCCAAGTTCTGATCGAAAGGTGATTCCCCTCGGGCAGGACTTCCTGGGCCGGCCGGGCCGTAAAGGAGAACGCTTTTTCCAGGCCGCCCCAGAGCTTGTTACGGGAGAGATGCGATGCGGAGAAGACCATGATGCCCTGTCCGCCGGACTTCCTCACGCTTTCGATCGCGCGGACGAGTTTCTCCTCGGGAAAGAAGCCCGGCGGCGGATCGGCCAGCAAAGCAGTAATCTCGGCGGCTATGTCGGCCCCGGCGACTTTCCCTTTTTCGAAGGACTTGAATTTATCGCCTAAGGATTTCGCCCGCGGCGCCGAGGACTTGGAGAGATGGGCGATGTTGGCTTCCATCAGCGTTTTCAGCTCGTCGTGCGACTCGCCCCCGCCGGCTTTGAACAAGGCAACGGCTTTCTCCCACGGTTCCCTTTCTTCCTGGAAAATGTAGAAGGCGTCCAGACCCACATAGAGGCTGCTTTTGTTTCCGACCCAGGAGAGCTGGGCCGGGACGACATCGCCCAAATAGGCTAAATAATCCTCGAAGCTTCCCTGGAAATGGCTGCGGTAGGTCATGGTCATGGTGATGTCCACCCAGGGTGCGAAATCGGTCCAGCGCTGGCCGATGAACCGGCCACTCTTCATCGGGTTGATAAAGACGGCGGCAGACATTTCGATCTCCGGCCGGACAGCCGAAGCCCTCTCCCAGGCTTCCCGGACGAACCGGCTGATGGCGTCCGAGCGCAGTTCATAGAAAAAATAATCCAGGTCGGCCCGGTTGATAGACTTTCCTTCCAGGATGAGGTGGGCCTTCTTTTCTCGCGACATCACCGCCCAATCGGCCGGTTTAGCAGTGAAATCCTGGTCCCAGTTGGATTCCGGCCGGAGCCGGACGTTCTTCAGCGGGACCTGTTTTTCCGGCTGCGAAGGATAGAAGAAAAGGTTGTCGATCCAGAAGTGCTCGAGACAATAATCACAGAAGCAGTAGGTGTCGGGCGCAGCGTCTCCGGGATAGCGGACATAATCGTGATGGATGCCGTCCACCGGATACTCCCGGACGATCTCTTCGATCATCGGCAGAAGCCACTGGTCGGTGTAGCCCGGGCGGCGGGCGGGGCACATCCAGACGGGACCGTAAGTTCTCTCCAGAGTGAGTTTTTCGTCCGCGGTCAAACCACCCTCAGGGCTGAGCATGGCCCATTCCGGATGGAGCCTAAAGGCCGGCGAGTTTTTGGCCTCGCCGAAATCGCACAGCCAGGCATGGACCTTAATTCCATATTTCGGGGCCACGTTCGTGATCGCCCGCAGGAGGTCGAACTCCCTGTAGTCGGGATGAACGGCCTCCGCAAAGCGCCGGCTCTGCCAAAAGACCCGGCCGGCCATATCTTTGATCAGGGGGACAACGACTTGGATATTGGCTCTCTTGAGGACACGGAAAAACGCTTCGACATCCTGCTCGCTCTTACCGAAATCGCCGGGATGGGCCCAAACACCCCGCCCCTCCACAGCCGTCTGGCCCCGGGCCGGGAGGAAGGAAGAAAAAAATATAACTCCCAGTATAATCAGGCTCTTTTTCATCGCATCCCTCCACTGGTTCTTATTGAATGTTTCAGTTCCTATTTCTATTCCAATCGGCCGACCACGTCAATTTGTTCGGCAGTAAGGTAAGCATCTCTTTTTCCGTGATTGGATAGGGGGCATGGACCCGCCCTCGAGCCCCCGTAGCGGAGGGGGGACCCATCGTCGCGATGGGGGGAACCGACGGGACTGGTTCCCCGGGGCGCGGGGGCAGAGGGCGGGTCCATGCCCCCTATCCAATTATTACGGATTTGGAGATACTTCCGGCAGTAAGAATGATGAATTTCAAATTCGGCACATCTCCCCGATATTTTGATAAAATATCGCAAAACGCTATTCAAGGAACGAAAGAAATGAAATTGAAATACGCAATCACTTTTGTTTTTTTATTACTTGGTTCAGGTCTCTCCATGGGTCACTTTTTGTCCGCACAGGATCAGTCCCTGGAACGCGGCTATTCAATCCCCATCGTCGACCTGGCCGGCGAGACCGGGCGGCAGATAGTCGTGGACAGAGAGCCCGGCCAGTACCTCGGCCATCCGACGACCGTCCTGCTCGAAGACGGCCGGACGATCATCGTCGTCTATCCCAAGGGACACGGCCGGGGCGCCATCGTCATGAAGAGGAGCACGGACGGCGGCCTAACCTGGTCGGACCGGCTGCCTACCCCGAAATCATGGGAAACATCCCTGGAAACACCGACCATTCACCGGGTCATCGACAGCAGGGGAAAGATGCGCCTGATCCTCTTTTCAGGCCTCTACCCGATCAGGATGAGCGTCTCGGAAGACGACGGACAAACCTGGTCCGAGCTCGCCCCCGTCGGTAACTTCGGTGGTGTCGTGGCCATGGCCTCAGTGGTCCGGCTTCAGAACGGCGACTGCGCCGCCTTCTTCCATGACGACGGCCGCTTCTTGAGCAAAAATGGGAACCAAGAATATCCTCCCAAATTCATTGTTTACAAGACGTTATCAAAAGACGGGGGGCAGACTTGGGGCGCTCCGACCGCCCTCCTCAGCCATCCCGAGGCGCACCTCTGCGAGCCCGGGATCATCCGCTCTCAAGACGGGAAGCAGTTGGCCATGCTGCTCCGGGAGAACAGCCGGCGGCATAACTCGTTCGTCTCCTTTTCTGAAGATGAAGGATTGACCTGGTCGAAGCCAAGGGAACTCCCGGGCGCGCTGACCGGGGACCGTCATGTCGGCCGCTATGCGCCCGACGGACGGCTGTTCATCACCTTCCGGGACACCACTCACGTCAGCCCGACAAAGGGAGATTGGGTCGGTTGGGTCGGCACCTATGAGGACATCCTCGAGGGACGCGAAGGGCAATATCGGGTCAGGCTCATGGACAACACCAAGGATGCCGACTGCGCCTACCCCGGATTGGAACTTCTCCCTGACGGGACTTTCGTGACGACGACCTACGGGCACTGGGAAAAAGGCGAGTCTCCGTATATTGTCTGCGTCCGATTCCGGATGGAGGAGCTCGATGCTAGGGCGGAAGCGCAGCCAGCAAAAAGCGGTCCCCCTGTCCGGCCCGACTGGCTGATCGAACCATCCGGCTACAGGGCGCGGATCATCCGGGATATTGCGAAAAGGGAGGTCGCCCTGACCAACGGCCTGATCGAACGCCGGTTCCGGCTCGCTCCCAACGCCGCCACCGTCGGCCTCCTGAACCTGATGACCGGCGAGACCATCCTCCGCGGGGCTAAACCGGAGGCCGAGGTCGAGATCGACGGCCAGAAATACGATATCGGCGGACTTCTCGGCCAGGAAGAATACGCCTACCTGCTGCCGGAATGGCTGGATAGCTTGACCTCGAATCCCCGAGCGTTTCAGCTCAAAAACATGAGCTTCGGGCAGACAGAAACGCGGCTGGAATGGAAACGCAAGCGCTATGCGAGTGACCTTCCCTGGCCGCCGCCGGGCGTCTCCTTGACTCTCGAATTTGTCCCGCCGGGAGACGGCCCGGGCAAGATCTTAGTTTCCGTTCATTACGAGCTCTATGACGGCATCCCGCTGCTGGCCAAATGGCTGACCATCGAGAACCGCAGCTCAGATCCGCTCAGGATCAACTCGTTTAAAAACGAGATCCTGGCCGTCGTCGAGGGAGAGGTCACGGTCGAAAAGCCCGGCCAGTGGAAGTATCCGAACATCCATGTCGAGAGCGATTATGCCTTTCTGGGAAGCTCCGCAGAGGGGGGGAATAAAACCGCCCACTGGATCCCGGACCCTCAATACCTGACCCAGGTGAACTATCAGAGGAAAACACCCTGTCTTCTGGAATGCCGGCCGCCGCTCGGGCCGGATCTGGATCTGAAGCCGGGGACGGCCTTCGAAACGTACCGGACCTATGAGCTCATCTTCGATTCTACGGACAGGGAGAGAAAGGGGCTCTCTCTGCGGCGGATGTACAGGACAATCTCACCCTGGGTCACCGAGAACCCCATCATCATGCATCTTAAGTCCACCGACCCGGAAGTGGTCCGGAGCGCCGTCGACCAGTGCGTCGAAGCCGGATTCGAGATGGTCATTCTCAGCTTCGGGAGCGGGCTGGACATGGAAGACGAGTCTCCGGCCAACATCGCCAAGTTTAAAGAGTTGGCGGATTATGCCCACGAGCGGGGCATTGAACTCGGCGGCTACTCTCTTCTCGCCAGCCGTCAGATCAGCGACGACGAAGATGCCATTAATCCGAAGACGGGCAAACCCGGAGGCGCTATCTTCGGGAATTCGCCCTGCCTGGGGAGTCACTGGGGTCAGGAGTATTTCCGCAAGCTCCGCGGCTTTTTCGAGAAGACTGGGTTCGACCTGCTCGAGCACGACGGCTCCTACCCCGGCGACCTCTGTGCCTCGACGCGGCATCCCGGCCACAAAGGTCTTGAAGACTCGCAGTGGACGCAGTGGAAGACAATCACCGATTTTTATAAGTGGTGCCGCGGCCGGGGGATTTACCTCAACGTCCCCGACTGGTATTTTCTGAGCGGGTCGAACAAAACCGGGATGGGCTACCGGGAGACGAACTGGTCGCTGCCGCGTGACCGTCAGATCATCCTGGGGCGGCAGAATATCTACGATGGGACCTGGGAGAAGACGCCGAGCATGGGCTGGATGTTCGTTCCGCTCGTCGAATATCAGGGAGGCGGGGTGGCCGCGACCCTGGAGCCGCTGTCCGAGCATCTCGAAGCCTACGAAGCGCACCTGGCCCAGAATTTCGGAAGCGGCGTCCAGGCATGCTACCGGGGGATGCGGCTCTATGACACAGAGGAGACGAAGGCCGTCGTCAGGAAGTGGGTTGATTTCTACAAGAAATACCGGGAGATCCTCGACTCCGACATCATTCACTTGCGCCGGCCGGAGGGAGCCGGAATCGACGGCATCCTGCATGTCAACCCGAAGGCAAACCCAAGGGGTCTGGCCGTTTTTTACAATCCCACGGACCGGGTGATCGAAAAGACGGTCGAATTGCCGCTTTACTATACGGGGCTGACGGATATCGCCCTGGTGCGCGAACAGGAAGGCCCGGCGCTATCCTATAATATTGACCGGGGCTATCAAATTTTTCTCTCCCTTCGCATCGGCGCCCACAACCTGACCTGGTTCGTCATCGAATAAGCGCATCGTCGGCCTCCGGGGGGTTTCCCTTTTCCCAAAAAAAGCATTAAAACATTATTACCGAACCTGCCAACCTTGAGGCGGCCTGGTCCGTCTTAAGGGTGTGAAAGCGGAGAGACTTGTTGACAGAAGAGAAAGAGCTCATCGACCGGCTCTCCCGGGGCGACATGGCCGCCTTCCGGGAGCTGGTCGAAACTTACAAGAAAAAGATGTACTACTTCGCCCTGGACATGGTAGGCAATCCGGCCGATGCCGAGGACGTCTCCCAGGAGGTCTTCTTGAAAGCGTTCCGCTCGTTCAAGACGTTCAAACGGGATGCCAAGCTCAGTTCCTGGCTCTACCGCATCGCCTACAACGCCTCGATCGACCATCTGCGCCGCCGCTCCCTGGCACCCCAAGCGGTCGAGGACACCGTTCTCGACGCCTTGAGCGGGGGCTTCAGCGAATCTCCGTCTTCTCAGAACCCGGCCCAAGCGGCCGAAAACAGCCTCCTCCAGGCGCGCATCGAAAAAGCCCTCGAGAAGGTCTCCTCCCAGGAGAGGTCGGTTTTCCTTCTCCGCCACTACAACGAACTGATGCTCAACGAGATCGCCGAAACAATGCAGATATCCATCGGGTCGGTCAAGAGCTACCTTTTCCGCTGCATCCGCAAGCTCCAGAAGGAACTGGATATTCCTCGAACATCGGCACCGCGAGAGGTCAACAATGAAAGCCTGTAAAAAGTGCCGCGGCCTGCTCGTCCAGGCTCTCTACGGGGAACTGGACTCCAAGGACAAGACCTTCTTTGAAGATCACCTCGCTCGCTGCACTGCCTGTGCCGCCGAGTCTAGAGCTATGACGGAAACGCTGAAAACTATGAACCGGAAGGCTCGTCCCGAGCCCGGCCAGGAATTCTGGGAAGGCTATTGGGACAGACTCAGCCGGCGCATGGAAAAAGAAGACGCCGCAATGGAGACCTCCTCTCCATCCGCAAGAAAGCGGCTTGGCCGCATTTTCGGCCTGTCACCGCACTGGGTCTTCCAGGCGGCCGCGGCCTTCGTCCTTGTCGTCCTCGGGGTCTTCATCGGACGGACGATCTCCCCCCCCCATCAGACTCCTGTTGCCGTAGCGCAGCCAACCGCCCCGTTGGGGCCCGGAGAAAGCGACCCCATACTCCGCGCCCGGGATTACATCGACAGGTCAAAGCCGGTGCTTTTGGCTCTGGTCAACTATGATCCCGCTTCCGAGGACTCTTACGCCCTGGATCTGCCGCTTCAGAAGCAGATCTCTCAGGATCTGGTCACTCGGGCCGGCGCGCTCAAATCCGACTTGAAGGACCCCGCTCAGCGCCGCCTTCGCGAGCTCATCACCGACCTAGAGACCGTTCTTCTCCAGATCGCCAACCTCGAGGCCGGGAATGACCTCGAGGCCGTGGAACTCGTCAAACAGGGAGTGCAAAGCGGCGGCCTCCTCCTCAAGATCAACCTGAGCGAGATGAGCGGCGAGCTCTCCGGGACCGGCCGGCAACCGGCCCCGGTGAAATCGCCGTCCCAAAAAACGAAGATATGAACAAAGGAGAACAACCATGAATAGAATGAAACGCCTGGCTTCCATCGGGATGGCCCTCTTTCTCTTATTGGCAGTCGTGCCCCGGGCGGTGCCGGCGGACGAAAACCAGGAAAAGGACGCCGTCGCCTACAAGCAGGCCTATAACCTCATCCTGGAATCAAAATGGACCGAGGCGTTCAAGGCCATGGAGGGAGTGGTCAAGGACTTCCCGAAGAGCGCCTGGATGGACGACGCCCGTTTCTGGCAGTGCTATTCCCGGGAGAAGATCGGCCAAGCCCTCGAAAGCGTCTTCAAATGCTATCAAGAGTTCATCAACGCCTATCCGGATAGCGAGTGGGCGGACGACGCCCGGGCCAACATGGTCCGCCTGGGCCGTGAACTCAGCAAGCGAGGGAAACCGGAGTACGACGCCAAGATCCGGGCCCTGGAGGAGAATCAGGAATCGGACGTCAAGCTGGCCGCCCTCTATGCCCTACAGGAAATAGGAGATCCGGATTCCCTCAAAACCATCATTGACCTCTATGATAAGACCAAAAACAGCCAGCTCAAGAGCCGGATCCTCTTTATGCTCCAGGATTTTAAATCCCCGGAAGCCATCGCCAAGCTCAAGGAGATCGCCCTGAACGACTCGGACTCTCAGGCCCGAAGGTACGCGCTGATCGCCATGGCCCAAAGCCGCGATCCGGAAGCCATCGCCCTGCTCATGGAGGTAGCCAAATCGGGGAAAGACGAAGAGATGCGGAAGGCCGCTCTCGTTTCTCTGATGGACTCGCAGGATCCGTCCGTTGCCTCTCTGCTGATCGAGATAGCACTTCAGGAACCCAACGCCGAGATCGCCAGGATGGCAGTCCTGGGCCTTCAAAACGACGAAGGCCAGGAAGCCCGATCGGCCCTCCTGCGCATCCTCAAAGAGTCCAAGAATCGGGAAATCAGGCAGTCGGCCCTGATCAGCCTCAGTGACCGGGCCGAGCCGGAAACCCTCCCCATCCTTCGCGAGGTCATCCTCAGCGAGCCGGATAAGGACCTGGCCCGCCTGGCTCTTATCATGGCCGGAAACATTCCGGGGCCGGAGTCTATGGCCTTGCTAAAGGCTGTTTTGGAGACCAGCAAAGACGTCGACATCAAACGGCATGCCCTTCTAGCGCTCGCCCAGCACGGCGGAGAGGGAGTGATGGATACCCTTCTCGATGCGGCCATCAACAACCCCGACGAGCGGCTGGCCGAGATGGCGGTATTCGGGCTGCGCGAGTTCAAAGGTCCGCTTCCCATGGAGAAGTTCCTCGAGCTGCTGAAGAAAACGAAATCACGAAGGGTTAAACAGGCCGTCCTGATGGCCCTGGCGGATGAAAAGGGCGCCGTCCCGGTGAGCGTCTTGACCCAGATTTTCAGGGATGAAACCGATCCGGACATGAAAAGGATGGTCCTCCACTCACTCGGCGAAACCCGCAGCGATGAGGCCGTCCCCCTCCTCCTCGAAGCGGCCCTGGATAAAGACAACAGGACGGCCACCATGGCCGTGATGGCCCTCGGCCAGATCGGCACTCCCAAGGCCAAGGCCGCGCTCCTCGAGATCATCGAGAGAAAAGACGCCGAAAAGGTCAAACAAGACCAGCCGGAGTGAGTCATGAGCCCGCGAAAATCATGGGTCTTGATCGCCGCCCTGGCCTGGACCGGGACGGCGGCCCTCGGAGCTTCCCAGGAAGTCGTCCGCCCTCCCCGGGCCGTGAGCAGCCTCGCGGCCCGGATGGATTGGGCGAATAAAGAAGCTTCCCGGCGGGGGTTTCATGACGGGTACTGGATAGGCTACAGTATCCGCCGGCTGATGGGAGAGCGGTCGACCATCGGATCGTACGATTCGGAAGCACAATTCAAACCGACACTCCGGCAGATCATCGAAGGACAAGAATCCGGAGTTCCTGCCCGCGCCGACGAAGGAGCCGTTCAGGACAAGGCACGTCTAGTTCTGAATGACCTGGAAAAACAAAGTCGAGCGGAGAAGAAGGTCTGGAAAGAGATCGCCATCCTTTTCCGCAATGGAAAGCGGGCCGGAGCCGCAGTAGATAGGGTCCGATTGAACAATCTCGATATGCATGTTGACCTCGAGGGGCTGCCCCTGATCTGGCTCGGGAAGGCCGCCGACGAAGAAAGCTTGGACTGGCTGAAGACGATGTATAGGGAAGTTCAAGCAGAAAAAGCAAAGGAACCTGTCCTCGCGGCGATCGGGATTCACCAGAGCCATTCTCTCGTCATCCCGATCCTCGCCTCCGTCCTGGAAAGCGGGGAAACCGACTCTCTCCGTAAAAACGCCGCTTTCTGGCTCGGCCAGCAGAACGACCGGAAGGCATATGATATCCTGATGCGAACGGCCGATAAGGACTCCTCCCGACAAGTCAGGGAGGCTGCCATCTTCGCGGTCAGCCAACTGGAGATCGAGGAATCGGTCGACGGCTTGATCGGTCTAGCCAGGACAGCAACTCATGAAGACGTCCGCCACCAAGCTATTTTTTGGCTGGGCCAGAAGGCCTCGGCCAAGGCGACTGCTACCCTTGAAACCTTGGCCTATCAAAGCGGAGAGATGAAAGTCCAGGAGCAGGCCGTCTTCGCTCTGTCCCAGCTTCCCGGGAACGAGGGGGTCGACGCGTTGATCAAAGTGGTCAAGACACACCCCAGCGCGGGCATCCGGAAGAAAGCCATCTTCTGGCTGGGCGAAACCGGCGATCCCCGGGCTCTCGAAGTGCTGGTCGAAATCGTCAAGGGGAAATAACCGGCTAGGATTCCTGCCGATAACAATCAGGCGTCCAGCTTCATCTTGCTCAAAATGTTTTTGAACCTCGGGTCGCTAAATAGCGGGGGACAGATCCATTTGGTATAGACGTGAATAAAGGTCATCAAGGTATCGCGCTCTTCATAGGCTTTGTCCAGGTAGTCGAAAGCCAGATCGAGCTTCCCTAGAAGCCCGGCGAGCCAGGCAATGCACACGGAGGAAAGGTTTTTTATCCGGTTCTTGCTCTCTATCATTTCCTCGAGGATCCGCACCGCTTCTGCCCGGTCTCCCGTCTTCAGGCGTATTTTTCCGATCATCCCCTCCATCCAGCCGGAGGCGGCGAACAGCTTCTTGCCCTTTTCCCATGTCTCCTCGGCTTGCTCCAAGAATCCTTTCAGGAAATAGGCCATCCCCGCGTGAAAGTGGGCCAGGCCGTTGTTCGGATCCATCTCCAGGGCCTTGGCGAACTCCACGAGGGCCTCGTCGGGCCTTCCCACGGACCAATGCAGGCCGACCGACCAGGCATGAAAAAGAGGCATAAGGGGATCGAACTCCAGGGCCTTTTTGATCTCCCCGATGGCCTCGTCAAACCGGCCTCTGTTTAGGCAGTACCAAGCGCGCATGCCGTGGGACATGGCGTCTCCCGGATTCAGGGAAAGCGCCTGTTCTAGGCTTCGTCCGGCGGCCTCCCAATCCCACTCATACCAGAACTCCATCTGGGCGGCGACAGCGTGCGCCTCGGCCAGGTCTTCATTCAAGGACAGGGCCTTCTGGATGGCCGCTTTGGCTTTTGGCCACATCTCGGCAGGTGGAGCGAGATTCATGACACCCAGGCCGCCGTAAACGTTAGCCATGCCCGCGTAGGCCAGGGCGAAGTTCGGGTCTTTTTCAATGGCGGCCCGGAAAAAATCCATAGCTTTGCCATAGGTCTCGGGACTCGGCCGGGCGACAAAATAGAGCCCCTTCAAGTAGAGGTTGTAAGCATCCGGATCATCGGTTGACCTTTTTTTCAGGGCGGTTTTTTCTCCGAGCCGCAGCGAGATTTTGAGATGCTCCACGATGGCCAGGGAGATCTCGTCCTGGATGGCGAAAACATCGACCGTATCCCGGTCGAACCGCTCTGACCAGAGATGGAACCCGTCCTTGATGAGTTGTTTGATCTCATTGGCGTAGAAAG
>CAYOZW010000051.1:0-16483 GCA_964408495.1 uncultured Eubacteriales bacterium | reverse complement strand
AAGGCGAAGGGGAGCGAGATGAGGTCGTACTTATGCTCCCGAGCCATTGCCGTCTCTTCCTCGGAGGCGAGGACCTTGCGGAGTGGTCCCCACAGCCCGAACGGCTTGGTTGTCCGGTAAAAGTGTTCCAGAACGCTCCGCTCGGTCGGCGGACGCATATACGTTGCGAAAATGCTCCCGGCCAGTCCCGCGCCGACCATGTAGAAAAGCTGCTGCCACTCGGGCATCTGGGGGATGAGGACGCGCTGCAGGAGCGCCGCGGCGAGGCCCAGCAGGGTTCCCAGGGCAAAACCGCTCGCGTTGAACCGCCACCAGTAGAGCCGCAGGACCGTCGGGATCATCGTGCCGCCGACTAGCCCCATGGTCACCCAGCCCCAGATATCGTTGATGTTCTTGGTCCAGTAGGCTGAGGCGAAACCGATCAGCATCACCAGGCCTCCAAAGACATAGCTCGCATAAATCAGCTCTTTGTTCTTGGCTTTCGGCCGCAGGTAGCCTTGGTAGAGGTCACGCGTTAGAAACCCGGTCGTGGAATTGACGATGGCGTTGAAGGTGGACATGGCCGCCGCCAGAAAGGCCACGAGCAACAATCCCCTGAGCCCGACTGGAATATTGAGAAGGAGCACGGCCGGCAGGATGCGTTCCGGGTCGACCGTGCCGAAATAGCTCAGCAGGCTGATCTTGGAACTCCAGTCGGCGCCGAGAAGATGGGACAGCCCCCCGATGAGCTCCTGCGGGAAGGCCTGGGGATGGTTCATGATCCGGGAGAGAAGTTCCGGCCACTCGTTCTGGGGAACCGCTCCGGCGTGCGACTTGATCAGGGCGGCGGCCTGGGCGAGCACCGTCTGGTCGGGGAAGAGATTCTTGACCATAACCAATCCCAGCACGACAAAGGCCATCATCAACGGCCAACGGAGCATGAAAGTCCACCCCCCCATGAAGCTCAGCAGGCCGCAGTCGCGGTCGCTCCGGGCGCCGAAAAAGCGTGGGTCGGCCCCGACGCCCAAGCCCTGGATAGCGGTTTTTCCCAGGTAGAGCAGCATCATCACAAAGAGAAAGTTGTACTGTTCGTAGCCGGCCGGCATCTGGGTTTTCCATTGGGGGAGGGCGCTGAGCCAGTCGGGATTGCCGGTGACCGAAGTGGCCAGAGCCCCAAGGTCGGAAATGCCCGCGATCCTGGTCACGGCCAGGACGACGATGAACCCGACCCCGATCCAAATACAGATGGATTGGAAGATGTCGGAAAAAATGACCCCGTAGAAGCCCGCCTCGATGGTGTAGAGCCCGGTGACCACCATCATGATCAGCGAGCAGACGAGGGGCGAGAAAGGGAGGAACATCGAGAGGAAAAGCCCGGCGCCCTTGAAGGAGTAGGCGAGGAGGGCCAGGTTGATAACGACCCAGGAGAGGGCCGACATCAGCCGGGCGAATTGGGCCCAGGAGTCCCGTCCGAAACGGAAGATCATCCATTCGGCGGCGGTGATGACGCCGGAGCGGCGGTGCCATTTGCCCGCCCAGAGCATCAGGAAGATGAGGACGAGGCCGGCCCCGCCGCGGAACTCGATGTAGATCCCGCGCGGCCCCAGCAGGAAGAGGAACGAGGCGATGATCATCGTCCCGGTCATGTCGAACCAGAAGGTCATCTGGGAGAGGCCGAGCGCCCACCAGGGCATCTTGCGGCCGGCTAAGAAGTAGTCTTCCATGCTCGCGGCCGCTTTCTTACGGAAGTAGGAGCCGATGCCGATCAGGATGGCGAAGTAGGCGAGAATGACGGCATAATCACCGCTGCCCAGGTAGCGCACAGGGATATTCCCTATATATGTTTAAGTTTCAGAGTCACCGCAGCGCCGGCGGGAATGCCCCAGCGCTTAAGGCCAAACGCTGCCTTTCCCTTAAGGGGCGCCAGGTCGACTGTCTCCCGTTCGGGAAGGACGAGGTCGCCTTCGCAGCCCTTGGGGAGTTCCAACGTCAGCTCGCGGTTCCCCCGGTTCCCCAGCGAACGGAAGACGAGCGGGCCGCGGATGGTCCGGGCGATAAGCTCCAACTGGCTCAGGTCCGCCGGCTGCGGCCGCAGCTCGACGCGCCTGAACCCGGGCTCGAGGGGCCGAATCCCGGCGAGTCCCATGTAAGCGATATAGAGCGGAACAACGGCACAATGGCTCCACTGTTGTCCCGAATCCGGCTTCGCTTCCCAATCCTCCTGCAGCGTGTTGTTGAGAATGACCGAATCCATCGTTGCCCAGCGCTCCCGCAGGTCCTGGAGGATGACGTCGGGCCGGCCGCCCTTGGCCAGGGCCCAGAGCCTCCAGCCCGCATTCGCCGGATAAGAGAACCCCATCTCGGCCGGGCACTCGGCCAGGGCCCGGAGCGCGGGCTCGGCGTTCTTCCCAGGAAACTGGTCGAAGAGAACGGCCGTTGCCAGGGACCGGTCGCAGAGCCGGATTTTGCCCTCTTTTTTGAGCCAGGGCAGGTTGTTGACAAAAATCTCGCTCTCGGGACTCCAGAACTTTCCGACTGCGGCGGCCAGGAGGTCACGGCCGAGATTGCGGGCCGCCTTTTCCTGCTTCCGGTCGCCGAAGGCCCGGCAAAGGGGCGCCAAGGCGTGTTCGAGCATGGCCGCCGCGTAGAGGTTGAAGGCGCACTGCTTGTGACGCTGTCGTTCATAGGCGTTGTGGTCGATCCAGACCGCCGGCGTGCCGAGATCTTCAACCGGCAAGAGTCCGTCCCGGCCGCGAATACTGTGGAGATATTGAGCGAATCGGATGAGGCGCGGATACGGCTCCCGGAGGGCTTCGAGGTCGCCCGTGTAGAGCCAGTGATGCCAGCAGTCGAAATTGAACCCGACGCCGTGGTCGAGCAGGGGGCCCCAGCGGGTCAGCTCGAACTGCCGTTCGACCAGCCTGGCCAGCCGGTCGTAGGCGGGCCAGCAGTCGAGGAAATAGCCGTCGAGGATCTGTCCTTGGCTGAATGTCGTCAAGTAGCGGGCCGGCTGCCGCGTCTCACCGAAGGCGAGATAGATAGCGTGGGTTTGATGGCCGCAGTCGCCGCTGTACTGCTGGCGCTCCCGGGCCATCCCGTCCACCAGCGTTTCCTGGGCGCAGTTATGGAGCGTGTTGATCGAAGCGGCGATCAGCCGCTGGAGGGGCGGTTCGGAGACGCGGATGTCTGGTACATTCGGCCAGGGGAAGAGGCGGCGGCGCACGCCGATATCGCGCACCTTGACGCGTCCCCTGACGCCGTGAATATGTAGCTGCAGCCAGCGCAAGCTTTCGAAGTCGAAACACTCGAAGGTGTTAATCCCCTGGTGGCAGATGAAGCGGGTCCAACTGTCAAAGTGGGTGTTGAGGAGGGGCGGGCCTTCGGCGGCGTGGGCCTCGTGGACGAGAAGCTCGACGGTTGTCCCGGCGGGAGCTTCTATGGTGAAATAGGGCCAGCCGACCACCTGCTCCTCGAGCTCGAAGGTCAGCGCCGCGCCCCGTCTTCCGTCCAGGGTCGCTTCCCATTGTCCGGGCCCGGTCTCGACGGCGCTGGGGCGGCGGACTGGTTCGAAACTGTCCGGCGGCCGGCACTCGAAGTATTCCTGCGGCGGGCGGCGCCAGTCGACCCAGAACGATTCGGCCAGCCGGGTGGCCGCAACGAGCCGTTCTTCGAGAAGCGGGATCGAGCGGGGCCGGAGCGCCGTTCCCTCCGGGCTTTCCAATAGGTCGTTGACGTACTCGTAGTAGCTTGTGGAGAGCGCCGGCTTGTTGGGCGAACCTTCGAGCTCCAGGGCTTCCACCCACAGCGAGTCCTCTTTAAAGCCCGGCAACGTCCAGCCGTAAGGATAAAGGCGGGCGTCGAATTCTTCCTGAAGGGCGCGGAGATACCAACGTTTGTATTGGCCGGGACGCCAGGCCCTGGCGAGGTGAGCTTTCCAGGAGAGGTCGGAGACGATCTTGATGGGGCTCCCGTCCTCATTCTCGGCTTCTAGCCAGAAGAGAAAGCCCGGTTTCCCTAACGGCCAGGTTCCGTCGCCGTGGCCGTAATAGAGGACGGTGGCGCCGATGACGTTGCGGCCGGGCTGGAGGAATTCTGTCAGGTCGACCGGGTCGGCTTCGGGCCAACGCGGGTCGGCCGGCGCCGGTCCCCACTGAACCCGGCGGCCGTTGACCTCAAGCCTGTAGCGGCTCTCCGCGGCGATCCATCCTTTGGCCTGGACCGGCTTAGCGTCAAGGCTGAAGTCGCGCCGGAAGAGGACGAAGGTATTGGGCAGGCATCGACCCGACGGGTACCAGATCCAGCTGGCCGGATTGAGATCGGGGAGGGCCCGTTTTGGCAAGGGGAGGGGAGCGACGGGTTCGAACGGGGAGGAGCTTTTTATCCCCGGAGACCCGGCCGGCTTTCGGCTGAGCGCAAGCGAGCCGCCGGTTATAGCCGAAGATTTGATGAAATCACGTCTTTTCATGGTTGTCCCCTTTAAGGTCGCCTGAACGGAAGGGATTCAGGGTCGGTGTGTCCATTCTAGAATTGCAGAAAGAATAATGAACTCTCTTATCGAAGTCAAACATGAAGATTAAAGGTGTTGCGGGCGGGAGGGTTTTTGCGTAGAGTAGGAGCGCCAGCCATGAAAAAAGCACCTGCGTTTCTCGTTTCGCTCTGCATTTTGGGCCTGATCAATCCAAGCGCAGCCAGGGATTCAGCTTCTTCCCACTCTCAGGACCTGGGGGCCCGGATCAAGAGGGTCCAGAGCGGTCTTATAAGAGACCCGGGGTATGTGATCAAGGGGCAGCCGCCGGATACGGCCACCATATGGGAGCGGATGAAGCAGTACCGGGTTCCCGGCGTCAGCATTGCTGTTATCAACGACTATGAGGTCGAGTGGGAAGAAGGATACGGCGTTAAAGAATCCGGCGGAACCGAACCGGTGACACCCGACACCCTCTTCCAGGCCGCTTCGATCAGCAAGCCGGTGGCCGCCGTCGCGGCGCTCTATTATGTCGAGAAAGGCACTCTGAGTCTCGATGAAGATGTCAATATCCGGCTGCGCGCATGGAAGGTGCCGGAGAATCAATGGACCCGGAAACAGAAGGTCACTCTCCGCGGCCTGCTGAGTCACACGGCGGGCACGACCGTCTCCGGATTCCCCGGATATGAGGAGGGAAAGGAGCTTCCGTCGCTCCTCCGGATCCTGGACGGTAGAAAACCGGCCAACACGCCCGCCATCCGGGCGGATATCGAGGTGGGCTCCCGGTTCCGCTATTCGGGAGGCGGATATACGGTCCTGCAGCAACTCCTTGTCGATGTCCTGGGCCGGCCTTTTTCCCAGATTCTCCAGAGGGTCGTATTCCTGAAATTGGGCATGAGCCGGAGTACTTATGAGCAACCCCTGCCGCCGGCCTGGGCAAGTGCAGCCGCTTCCGGCCATCGTCCCAACGGCAGCGTCGTGCCGGGCAGATGGCACACCTACCCCGAGATGGCAGCAGCAGGTCTGTGGACGACACCCTACGACCTGGCGCAGTTCGTTCGCGAAATCATGCTCGCGCAAGAGGGCAAGTCAGACCGCATCCTCTCACACGTCATGGTCGAGATGATGCTCACGCCGGTCAAAGAAGGCTATGGGCTAGGATTTTTCTTGAAAGGAAACGGCCAGGATTTCCAGTTCTCCCACAGCGGCGGCAACGAGGGGTTCCGCTGTTATCTGATGGCCTATCCGGAACGGGGACAGGGGGCCGTCATCATGACGAACAGCGACTTGGGTAGCAACCTCATGCCTGAAATCCTGCGCAGCCTATCGGTCGAGTATAGGTGGCCGGACTTCAAGCCGACAGAAAAAGAAGTGCACGGCCTGGATAATCAGCAGCTCGAAGCGTTCGCGGGGACCTATCGGTTCACGCCCGCTGAGAGGATCAAAGTGACACCGGGGAACGGATGCCTTTTCGCCGATCCTGTTTTCGTCGCTCCCGACGGAAAAGGGCAGTGCGTCTTTTTCGCCGAGTCGGAGTCCGCGTTTTTCTCGACGGAAACGGAAGTGAGGCTCAACTTCACAAAGGATGCTCAAGGCCAGGTGACCGGCCTCACCATGAGGCAGGGAAAAGTCGAACGCAAAGCCCTCAAGGTCAAATAGGGGACGTTCCCCAAAGGGACATCCCCCAAAGGGACACCCCTTACTGGAGTCGCCAATATTTTTCGGAAAAAATAGCTTATTTAGAAACTGAGCTCTAGCCGGACGTATTCAGCCTCTTTTTTTGTGGGCGGCGAGCTCTCCCCCCGACATGTACTCTTTGGGTGAGAATTCCTGGATCCAGACCCGGATGGTCGAAAGCGGGGCTCCGATCGATTCCTGAACGGCCCGGGTGATGGCCGTCAGCAGCTTTTCCTTCTGGTCATCCGTCCTCCCCTCCAGCAGTTTGACCTCGATGAGCGGCATGCCTATCTCCTTTCTGTGAAATGGGAACTATCCAATCTTACTGCAAACTGGGCCCTTTCGGCGAAAAATAGGACCGTCCCCATTTTTCTAGGGTCCTCAACAGCACCGGCCGATTGACTAATTTTCGCATAGTTGGTATCTTCTTTCCATCACGCAGAACAGTGAAAAAAGATACCGTTAGCTGCCCGGAGTGCCAGTTCGATAATCCCCAGGATACTTTCTATTGCGGCAAGTGCGGGACCCCGCTTCCCTCCTCTCCGGAATTCCCGGTCTCCGCGACGGAGACGCTGAACATGCCTCAATTGGACCTCACCCGCGGGACGGTCTTCTCCGGCCGGTACGAGATCATCGAGGAGCTGGGCCGGGGAGGCATGGGCGCCGTCTATCGGGCGGAGGACAAAAAGATAAATGAGGAAGTCGCGCTCAAGCTCATCAACCCCAAGATCGCATCGGACAGGAAGATCATCGCCAGGTTCAGTCAGGAACTGAAAATCGCCCGCAAGATCTCGCACCGTAACGTCTGCCGCATGCATGACCTGGGAGAATCCGGCGGCGTCCACTTCATCACCATGGAATATGTCGCCGGGGAGGACCTGAAAAGCCTGATTAAAAGGATAGGCCAACTTCCTCCGGCCAAGGCACTTTCCATTGCCGGGCAAGCGGCCGACGGTTTGGCCGAGGCCCATCGGCTGGGCGTTGTCCACCGCGACCTCAAACCCGGCAATATCATGATCGACCGCGAAGGAAATGCCAAGATCATGGACTTCGGGATCGCCCGCTCGCTGAAAACGAAGGCCATCACCGGGACCGGCTTCATCATCGGGACGCCCGACTACATGTCCCCCGAGCAAGCGGAAGCGAAAGAGGTGGACGGCCGTTCGGACATCTACTCGCTGGGAGTCATCCTCTACGAAATGGTCACCGGCCGCGTTCCTTTTGAAGGCGAGACACCGCTCAGCGTCGCCATGAAGCACAAGGGAGAAAAGCCTAGGGATCCCAAAGAATGGAACCCGCAGCTCCCCGCGGCGCTCAGCCGATTGATCCTTCGATGTCTAGAAAAGGACAAAGAAAAAAGGTTCCAATCGGCTGAAGAGCTGGCTGTGGAGATCGAAGCCATCAAGAAAGAGATGACCGGAACGGAAGTAGAAAGACCCAGGAAAAAAGCCCTGACCTCCAGAGAGATCACGGTGACATTCGGACTGAAAAGGCTTTTTATTCCCGCGCTGGCGGTCATTGGGGTTGTCGTCCTTGGACTCTTTCTATGGCGAGTCGGATTCCGGCGCAACTCCGTCGAGCGATCTATTGCGGTCATTACTTTTCAAAATCAGACCGGGGACGAGGCCTACGACTATCTCCAGGCCGCCATTCCCAACCTTCTGATCACCAGCCTGGAGCAGTCGAAATATCTTCACGTCACGACCTTCGAAAGGCTTCGCGACCTCCTCAGACAAATGGGCAAGGAACAGGCCGGCATCATCGACAGCGAGCTTGGATTTGAACTCTGCCACAAGGATAACGTCGATGCTCTTGTCCTGGGAAGCTATGTCAAGGCGGGCGAGACTTTCGCGACGGACGTCAAAGTGTATGACGCCAAAACCAGGAAATTGCTGAAGAGCGTCACCGCCAAAGGAGAGGGAGCGCAGAGCATCCTGGACAAGCAGATCGGCCAATTGAGCCGGGACATCTCCCGCGGTGTCGGCCTCTCCAAGAAAGTCGTTGAGGAGACAAGGGCCGGAATGGCGCAATCCCAGACGTCTTCGCTCGATGCTTATAAATATTTCCTCGAGGCGCAAGAAGAATTGGATAAAATATACCTCGAGGATGCCAGAAAAAGCTTGGAAAAAGCCCTTGCGCTCGACCCCGAATTCGCCATGGCCTATCTGTTGCTTCATAGAATTCACCGGTATTTCAATAATTCTCAGCTAGCAGCCGAGGCTCTTATGAAAGCCGAGGCTTTTTCCGGAAGGGCGGCGGAAAAGGAACGACTGTACATCGAAGCCACCTATGCTCGAAGGATCGAGAACAACCCCGAAAAACAATTGGATATTCTCCTAGAAATCGGGGCGAAATATCCCAAAGAAAAGGAAGTCCATAGCTCTCTCTTTGCGATCTATCAAGAGAAAGAAATGTATCCGGAGGCGATCGCAGAAGCCAACAAAGTCCTGGAGCTGGATCCCAAGTGGGCGACAATCCTAAATCAACTTGGCTTCTTGTATGTCGCGATGGGTGATTTCGGCAAGGCAGAAGAATACCTGAAAAAGGCCGTTTCTGTGGCGCCGGAAGACGCCAATCCATTTGATTCTTTGGGAATGTTCTACTTCCTCACCGGCTGGCTCGATGAGGCTATCGCACAATACAAGGAAGCGATTCGGATCAAGCCGGATTTCGGGTCGGAAGATGTGATCGCCTACATCTATGTGGTCAAGGGAAATTATGTGGAGGCAATGGGCTGGCTGGATCAATTTATTCTTGCCTCTCCATCCAAGAGCAAGCAGAGCCTGGGCTACTGGTGGAAAGGGATTTTTAACAATGTTCTAGGCAAACGGGGGCAGGCCGGGACGGAAGTGGGGCGAGCAGAGAGTGCCTGGGAATCGATCGCGGATAAATATGGGACCGCCCTGGCCAAACTCATCCAGTCCATTCTTTATTTTGAGCGGGGTGAGTTAGATGCGGGGGTCGAGAGGTTTTCTGAATACCAGAAAGACGCCGAAAAAGCCTTGCCCCAGTTCGCCTGGCTGAACCCCATGGAGAACAGCCTTTGGCTTGGGTTTGTGGAATGGAAGAAGGGTCAGATCCAAGAGGCCGGGCAGAGGGTCGAAGAGATCAGATCGTTCATGGCCCGATTTCCCGGGAGAGAGAATGACCTTTATCTGCAGCTCCAGAAAAACTTCTGCCTCCTTCAGGCGGAAGTATGGCTCTCCGAAGGCAAGGTGACCGAGGCCATCCGTTTTTTGGAAAGTGAGTTCTCCCTGCACATTCCCATGATAAATCAGCAATATGCTCTGTTCTTCACCTGGCTGAACTTTCCACCGGACCAGGACGTCCTGGCGCGGGCTTATCAGAAGGCGGGGAATTTGGAGAAGGCGATCGAGGAATATCAAAAACTCATCACCTTCGACCCGGCCAGCCAGGACCGGCGCATCCATAATCCCGTCTATCATTATCGCCTGGCGAAGCTGCTTGAGCAGAAGGGCTCGAGGGAAGAAGCGAAAAAAGAGTATTCCAGGTTCCTCGACCTGTGGAAAGACGCCGATCCCGGTATTCCAGAGTTTGTCGACGCCAAAAAGCGGCTGGCGCAGCTATAAAATTTTTATTCTTTCGGCAGCGGCAGCTCTGTAACCTCCCCTAGTCCCTTCAACTGGTCGATGAGCTCGGCCTTCTTGCCGACGACCAGGATGACCATATCGCCCGGCTGGACGGCCCGCTTTCCGATCGTCAGTACCCTGGCTGCATCCACCTTCTTGATTCTCGGGAGGTAGGTCTCGAGATAGTTATCGGGATAACCCTCGAGTTTCAGGAAGAGCGTCTGGTTGACGACGGCAATCGCCGAGTCGAAACGATGAACAAAAGCGTTGACCTCATACTTTTTAGCGACCTCGAGTTCCTCCGCACTCACCGGATTTCTCGTCATATCGGAGATGATATCCCTCATGACCTGGATTGCCTCGCCGACGGATTGGCTTTTGGTCATGCAGAGATTGAGGAACATCCCCTTGTCTCTCCCGAGGCCGATCGATCCAAAGGTCATATAAGCCAAGCCCCGGTTCGACCTCACTTCCCGCATCAGGCGCGAGTTGAAGCTTCCGGTGCCGAGGATGAAATTGAAGATGTTGACCTCGACATTGTCCGGGTCGAGATTGTTTAACCCCAGGTGCCCCATAGCGATGACCGCCTGGGTCATGTCGGGCTTGTCGATCAGGTAGAGACCGGGTTTGGCCGCAAGCTTTGCCTTGGGGAAGTCGAGCTCGGCCGGAGCGCTTCCCATCCAGTCCTTGAAGTCCTTTTTGAGCAGGGCCAGAATTTCCGACGATTTGAAATCCCCGGTGAAGGCGACGATGGCCTCCTTGCCTTTAACGTTCTTTTCATAGAAAGCTTTGACATCATCGAGGGTGATGGCGTTGATGCTGGCGTTGGAGGTCCTCCGCGCTTCCGGAAAGTCCTTCCCATAAACGAGGTCCTGAAAGGGGTAGAGGCCGAGCGAGGTCGGATAGTCGAACCGCCGGCGGATGCTCTCCAGATCCTTTTTCTTTTCGGTCTCGAAACGATCTTTGTCGAAAGCCGGCCGGGAGAGAATAGCGGTGACGACTTTCCAGGTCTCCTCGAAGTTCTTCTTCAGTGTCCAAAAACTGACCTGGGAGAACTCGAGGCTGGCGTTCGTGCCGACGCTTGATCCGAGAAAATCGAGCTTATCCTCGAGCTCGTCCGGAGTCATGGCTGTAGTGCCGCCGGCCTTGAGCATCCGCATGGTCAGAGAGGCCAATCCTTCCTTTCCCGGTGGGTCATAGATTGAGCCTGTTTTGATGATCAGCCCGGCATCGATGACCGGCGAATCATGGTCCTCCCTGAAGTAGAAGTCCACACCTTTCTTGACCGCGGCAAAACCCGGTTTCTGGGGCTTGAACTCGAGGTCGGCGAATTTCAGGGTCTTGGGGTCTTTCTGGGCGTAGATCGAACGGGAGATGCCGGCTAAAGACACGAAGACCAGGGCGGCAAGAACGAGACTAACAATCCGGAGTGGCTTTGTCGGCTGTCTTTTCATTTCTCACCTCCCTTTTCCTTCCTCAGCAGGATGCCAACACTCCGGTTCGATTCCGTGAAGGTGGCTTTGGCCGCGGCCATGATCTCCGCCGGCGTGATCGATTTCATCGCTTCGACGCGTCTGACGTCGGCGTCCATATCGTCGAAGAGGATGACGTTCCGGAGCAGCCGCATGGCCAGGAACACGTTTTCGGCGAACCCGGACGAACGGAAGAGCGCTGCCTCGGCTTGATTGATGGCCTTGTCGATCTCGGGCCGCGTCACCTCTTCCTGTTTCAAGCGGTCGAGATGCTCATACACGGCCCTCTCCAGGTCCTCGGGTGTGTTCGGATGAATCGGCCGGCCGAGGATGGCGAAGAGAGCCGGGTAGCGCGAACCGGGATAATTGGTTGTGGCAAAGATCGAGATAGCCATCTTTCTATTGGTGACCAGGTCGCGATAGAGTCTCGAGGAGTTGCCCCGGCTGAGGATCATGCTGACCAGGCTTAGAGCCAGGCTCTCCCTGTCGGCGGGCGCGGGCATGTGGTAGCCGATGATGATCCGGGGTTCCGATTCGAACCAGGTGGTGACGCGGTGCTCTCCGCGCTGTACGGGCTCAACGAAGGCGGGGCGGGGCGGGTCCGGACCCCTGGGGATGTCGCTGAAATACTGCTCGGCCAGGCGTTTGACCTCCTCGAATTGGACGTCGCCGACGACGGCGGCCACCATGTTGTTCGGCGCGTAGAAGGTCTTGAAGAAGTTGACGGCCTTGGCCTTGGTGTACGATTGGATGTCCTCCATGTAGCCGACGACGGTGTGACGATAGGGATGGACGACAAAGGCGATGTTGCTGAATTGGTCGCGGAGAAACCCATCGGGGGTGTTATCCAGCGACATCCGCCGTTCCTCGGCGACGACGTCCCGTTCCGAGTAAAACTCGCGCAAGACTGAATTTTTGAAGCGTTCGGACTCGATCAGAAACCAGAGCTCGAGCCGGTTGGCCGGGAGCATGACGAAGTACTGCGTCGAATCGTTCCCGGTGCTCGCGTTCAGGAACTCACCCCCGTTCTCGGCGTAAAGCTTATCGAGTTCATCCTTGACGACGAATTTACGGTGCTCTTCCTGGAGCTTGGTGAGCTTGTCCTTGAAGTCCTTCAGCTTGGCCTGGTCGGCCCGGTCTCCTTTGAGATACTCGGCGGCGAGCTCGTCGCCGACGCGGTCCATCTCTTCGAGGATGGGTTTCTCCTTTTCGTAGTCCCGCGTGCCTATGACGGGCGTGCCCTTGAAGGCCATGTGCTCGAAGAAATGGGCCAGGCCGGTCTCCCCGGCGCGCTCGTCCACACTCCCGACTTTGACCATGATCATCCCCGCGAAGGTCGGGACCTGGTGCCGCTCGTAAACAAAGAAGCGCAGGCCGTTGGAGAGCGTGAATTCCTTGACCTTGCCGGAAAACCCCTGGCCGTGGGCGGGCGGGGCCGCCCAGATGAGCCCAAGTAAGATGATAACAACAAAGAGAGAGGCAAGAGCGGAGAGAAATCTCTTCATCATTCCTCCTTTCAATGAAGATTGTTAAGCGGTGACTTTCCTAGAATCCCCTTAGGATGCAGCCAATATTTATATAGAACAAAGCCAAGGAGATGTCAATCGCCAATAGAGCCCATCGAATCGCCTGCTGTAAAGGCGGCCTCTCCATACTGGCGAGGACGGAGGCGGCAACTGGGGCAGTAGTCAGCAAACCTGAACAAATTCCAGCCCAAGCAGCGCGGCCAGCTTGCGGATCTTCGAGGCGATATGGCCGACTCCGATGGCGCAGTGATGAGCCGGGCCTTCTTTGCTCCAGGCGTCGATGAAGGCCTTGACTCCGAGCGGAAATTTATAGCGGCTGTTGGTGTTGCCGATCTCGAGGATGGGGCCAGGGACGGACTCTCCTTCGGCGACGAGAAGCTTTAATCTCCCTTCGCGGGTGGCGACGACAGCCAGCAGGGTGACCGGCCCGTTCTTCACCTTCATCTCGATCGAGAGGCCCTTCCCGGGTTTTCCATGGAAAACACCGAGGGGCTTAAGGATGGGCTTGCCCTCGGCGATGGCCAGGTGGCCGGGGCCATCGTGGCCCATCAGGATGACGTCCTCGTTGAAATCCATGGCGTAGAACTCACTGAAGGAGCCGCCGGAGCCGAAGGCGTCCATGATCTTCATCGCCTGGGCGTTTTTGACCTCGCACTCCCCGGCCACCGGGACGTGGCGGGCGGTGAGGAGCGAGTTTCCGGCGATGACCGAAGTGACGATGTCCTCCTCCTCCGACCCGGCAGTGCCCTCATAATAATAAGCGAGCGAGCCGAGCTTCTTTTCGGCGACCAGCTTGTCCAAGGCACAGGCTGTCCGGGCGGCGCGGCGGATCTCATCCTGGGAGCATTCCGGGAGAACGTCGAATTCCCGGCCGAACTCGGCGATCTTGGCGGAGATTTCTTTTTCTGTGACCCGGTCACGGCAGGACTTAAGGTTGCCGATCTCGAGGTGCTCGATGTGCGTGCCGAAGAAGACCGACTGCTGGGTGGGGTCGGAATAGACGTCAAGCATCCCGTTGTAATAATGGCCGAGGATTCCGAGCCGATTCCGAGCTATGACATCGGTGACCCGGGCTGCCTCTGTCCATTCTTCGATCTCTACCCAGGCCTCAGGGTCGTCGAGCGTTCCGGTAACCTGGTGGAAGGGGACGGAGGCGCGGTTGAAGACGTTTCCGATTTCAGGAACGGAGCAGGCCTGGCAGAAGGCCAGCCATTCCCCGGTCATTTTGCCCCGGTCCCCAAGGCTGTTGAACCAGCGGTAGTCGATCGCCTTTTCGGGCTGGAGGTTGAGGACGACGACCGGGACCTTGGCCTCTTGGACCACGGGAAGGACCGTCGAGGACAGGGCGTAGGTCGAGACATAGAGGAAGATGAGGCGTACGCCGCTCTCCCGAAAGAGAGCGGCAGCCTTTCGCGCTTTTTCCGGGTCATCGACCATGCCGGCGTCGATAACATTAACCTCAGCGGCGGCAAGGCGGTCGTGGATCCTTTTTTGGTAGCCTTGGAGCCGGGGGAGGAGGTTGTCGAACTGGCCCCAGTAAGTGTTAAGTCCGATCCCGAACAAGCCGATCTTGACTCCGGGCGAGGGCATGGCTGCCTCGCTCTTTGTTACAGACGATGAGCCTGTCCCAGAAAGAGGTGGCCAGGAAGCCGCACTCAAGAAAAGCGAAAGGAAAACGATAGAGACCGGGCGAAAGAGGGAATTTCTCATGATCGACTCCTCCCTGGGGAAAGCCCAGGTTGACTAGTCCACAAAAGATAGGAGAATCCGGAAAGTTGCACCAATAGAGCCTTTGGTCTGGGCTAAAGGTAATGGAAGACAGGGGAATCTGTCAATCGCCTGATGGGTGCGTCTGTCATGGGGATGAAAAGAGATGGGTGACAAGGTCTTCGATATATGATTTGCGCGCGTCGGGATCAGTGAAGTCAAGCCCGGAGAAATACCGGAAAAGACCGGGCATTAATCCGGGGATGAGCACTGCCGAGAAGGACTGGATGATACGGAGCCGCAGGTTTTGTTCCTGCGGGCCGAGAGGCATTTCCTCGAGCTTTCGGAGAAGATCGGTCAGGAAGGAGTTGAAGGTGTCGACAAACCGCGTCCCATAGTTTGCCTCGAAGAGGGGAGACTGAAGATGGGCCCTGACGATCCTGGGCCATCTGATCAGGCCGTCGAAAAGAGCGCTGAAAAAGGCTCTTAAACGATCCCGAGAATCCAGGTTGTCCGCTTGAAGAGTTTCTTCGGGTATTTTTTTAAATTCTTCGAGAGTCCTCTCGAGAGCTTCTTCGACCAGTCTCCCCTTGGTGTCAAAGTAGTAATTAATGGCCGCGCTGTTAACTCCTGCCTTGGAGGCGATGGAACGGATCGTCAGGGACTGAAGTCCCTGCTCTTCGATGCACTCAATAGCCGCGATGACGATTTTTTCTCTGGTTAGGGTCTTTCTTTTGCTCATTTCTCGCCCCATAGATATAAAATAAATTAATCACGTGATTAAATTATAACTTTTTGTCCTGAGAAATGCAATAACTAAGAAGATTAGGCCCAATCTAGGCCTTTAGTCATGACATAGTAGGATAAGACTTGTGCTATTGACATCAAGGAGCAGATCGTATATATAAATCAATTGATTAAATCAATTGATTATAGAAAAATATTTGGAGGAAACAGATGCCGAAGATGCCAGATGGGGAAGCGGTCTTTATCACGGGCTGTTCGAGCGGAATCGGCCGAGCTGCGGCCGTTTACCTGGCAAAACAGGGCTTTACGGTCTTTGCCGGAGTGAGAAAAGACAGAGATGCCGACAGCCTGGGACAACTTGGCCTGGCAAATCTCGTTCCAATTTGTCCCCTGGATCTGACCCAAAGTGAGCATACCCGCGAAGCTGTTATGGCTGTCGAAAAAGAGATTAAAGCGCGAGGGCTGGCCGGTCTTAATGCCCTGGTTAACAACGCGGGCGGCGGATTTATTGCGCCGGTCGAGCTCATCGATGTCAAAAAATTCAGGCAGGAGCTGGAGACGCGGGTTCTCGGATCGTTGGACCTTGTTCAAAAAACGCTGCCTCTGCTGCGGCGGGGCGGAGGCAGAATTGTCTGGATAATGACGCCGGCTATAATCCCAACCCCTTATGTGGCCAGTATTCACGCTTGCGATTTTGCCGTCAACTGCTTGGCGCGGACGCTGGACATCGAGCTCAAGCCCTGGGACATTCCCCAGATCATGATCCGGTGCGGAGGGATAAAGACCGCGGCGGTGGCTAGCTCGGCGGCTGACCTCGAGGAGTCTTTCCGGACGTGGTCCCGAGAACGGTTCTTGCCCTATAAGCCCCTTCTTTTCCGTTGGAGAGAGGACATGGACAGGTTCGACGCCAAACGGACCGAACCGGAAGAGGTGGCCAAAGTCGTTTTCAAAGCGCTTTGCTCAAGGTTCCCCAGACGTCGCTATTCAGTGGGGCACATGGCCAGGGCTGCCGCTTTCCTGGAATTTTTTCCTCAGACCTGGGCGGACTTCATCCTAAAAAAGAGGTTTTGATCGAGTTTGGTCTGCGTCGAAAAAGGGCGGACTCAGCAGACGGTCACCACCAGGCCCTCACTGTTGACCTCGAACTCGAAGAAGCGGGCGCGCTTGTTCGGCGGGTCCTCGGTCAGGAGATGACGGACCGCTTGGGTGTCGTCCTCAGACCGGCAGACGAGAAGCAGGAATCCCCCGCCGCCGGCGCCGAGCAAGGTTGCGCCGAAAATATGTTTTCCGACTCTCTCCAGGATCCTCTCGATGACCGGG
>CAYOZW010000050.1:9446-16617 GCA_964408495.1 uncultured Eubacteriales bacterium | reverse complement strand
ATAAGTATCTGAAAGGAATCGGCAGCCCCATTTTGGATGGTTTATCCCCTCCATATCATGAAGTCACTTTCAAGGTGAAGGATTAAAGGTGATGTCGTTATATGGATGCACTCAGGGGGAAAGGAATATGACCATGTCTCATTCCCTATCTCAGCACGCCTATGAACCCAAAAACATCGGGGAGGCTTTTCCAATTCCGGCTAGCGGCAAAAAGAAAGAAGCCATCTCCCTGACGGTAGCTCTGCTCTCTGTTTGCCTGGCCATGGCAGCGGCGGCCTGCCGCGGAGGCAATCCCGCCAAGGAAGAACTTGCCCGAAAGATCGAGCGCGTCGAGAACGGGCTGGTGGAGATGGACCTTGCCAAAATGAGTTATACGCGCCCGGAGATCCGGATGGCTCTTGCCGAGAGGATGGTGCACTACAAAGTGCCGGGAGTGAGTATCACCGTCATTGAAGACGGTAAACTCGAATGGGCCAACGCCTACGGCGTCCTGAACGTCGAGAGCGGTGCGGCAGTAACCACCACGAGCCTGTTCGAAGCCGCTTCCACGACAAAGCTGCTCACCGGGGTGATCGTTCTCCACTTTGTGGAGCGGGGACAGCTTAACCTCGACAAAGACGTCAACTCGTACCTGAAATCCTGGAAGATACCCGATAATGAATTCACCCGCGAACAGAAGGTCACCTTGCGCCGGCTCCTGACGCATCAATCCGGGATCAACCGGCCCGATGGCGGTTTTTCGGAGGCGGAGGGAAGCCATCCCACCCTTCTTCAAGTATTGAAAGGGGAATTCCCGGCCCAAAACCGCCCCGCTACGGTGGAGTATGTCCCCGGGGCCAAGTGGCAGTACTCGAACATGGGCTATGTCGTCATCCAGCAGGTCGTGGAAGATGTCCTGGGCAAGCCCTTCGCGGTGGTCGCCCGCGAAACCGTATTCAAACCCCTGGGCATGACATCCAGCACCCTGGTTTATCCCCTGACTGCCGAAGGTCAAGAAAAGGAAGCCGTTCCGCATGATGCCGAAGGGAAAGCGCACGCGCCCGCCATGACGCCGGCGGCCGTCGCCCACGGCGGGCTGATGACAACGCCATCGGACCTGGCGCTTTTGGCGATTGACTTGATGCGCACTTACCAAGGCCGGTCCGCCCGGATCATTTCACAGGCCACGGCTAAACAGATGTTCAGCCGGGAACTGGACATCAATATCATGGGTTTCCCCCTGGGCGAGGGCGTGGGCGTCATCCTCCGGGGCGAAGGGAAGGATTTCTCTTTTCTCCATCCCGGCGGCAACGACCCCGGCGCCACGTGTTGGCTCGAAGGCGTGCCCGAGTCCGGCCGCGGCATCGTTATTATGTCCAACGGTGCGATGGGGGATGTCCTCTCTTTGGAAATCCTCTATCCCGTCATCGAAGAATACAAGTGGCCGACGGGTCAATGGCTGCCGGTCTCTAAAACAAATCCTTCCCCCCTCGAAGGCCAGAGATGAGAGGCTGAATCCGGCTCGCTGCCGATGGTCGTCTCTCCCGATGTCGGCGTCTCCCTGCTTAGCTACATCGTCGGCATGTTGAGCGCCGACGACGTCCAGAAAGGAAAATCCTTGTTTGCCGGAAAAATCGGGCAAGTCGTGGCCTCCAAAGCCGTGGCCGTGATCGACGACGGCCGGCTCAAAGGCGGCTTAGCGACCCAGCCTGTCGATGATGAAGGCGTGCCCCGGCAAACGACGCCTCTGATCGCGGACGGAGTCCTGCAGAGCTACCTCTACGATTGCTACAATGCGAAAAAGGGCAAGACGAAATCCACCGGCAACCCGGTCCGCGGGAGCTACCAGGGAATCGGCGGGATCGGGAGTACGAACCTTTACCTCAAGGCGGGAGCCGCCGCAGCCGGGGATATCCTGAAAGGAATCTAGGAGGGTTTGTGCCTGACCGTCGCCTTTGGACTGCACGCCGGGATCAACAGCGTCAGCGGGGATTTCTCCATTCCGATCGCCGGATTCAAGATCGAGAACGGAGAGATCACTTTTCCGATCCGGGGAGTGAATATCGCCGGCAACCTTTTTTTACTGCTCAAGTCCGTGGACGAGGTGGGGGATGACCTGACCTGGATCCAGGCCACCGCCTGTCCGACCTTTTCCGTAGCGAGCGTCAAGATCGGAGGTGAGTGAGAAGCCTCCGGCCACAAGAGAATTGAAGAACATCCAGAATTGCCTGAGCCGAACTTTCTTTAGAAAGCCGTTCAAGTATTATCTGAAACCTGATAGAATTATCATCGTGGTTGTGAGAGGGAGGAGGAATTCGGGGATTCGCTGAAGGGAAGCGACCCGGCCGTGGAGTGAATGCCGGCTGGCATTGGTCAGGTTGTGAGGTGGCTCATGAGCTGGAACGCAAAGCATTGGTTGAAGTTAGCTTTGTGCCTCATCCTGGTTGCCGTCGGCTGTTTCCAATGTTCTCCTCGAAAAGAAAAAGCGGAATCTGCCCTCTCTCCAGGCTTAACCGAACGCATCCTGGGAGTTGAAGAAGGGCTTGCCCCTGCTTACGTTCTGAAGGGCGTGAATGATGGGGAACCGCGGGGGAGAATCAAGGAGCGGATGAGACATTGGCATGTGCCCGGGGTCAGCGTGGCGGTCATGAATGATGGCGTGATCGAATGGGCGAGAGGTTATGGTGAGGTCGAGGCAGGTGGCAGCGCTGCCGACTCCGAAACCGCCTTCCAAACCGGGTCTCTCGGCAAGACGTTGACGGCTGTCACGGTGTTGGCGCTGGTCGATCGGGGCGTTCTCGAGTTGGATCGGGATGTCAATGGATACTTGGCATCCTGGCGGATTCCCGAAACAGATATCGCCGAAGGAGAACCCGTTACGCTGGAACGGATTCTGAATCACAGCGCCGGTTTGACGGTGCACGGATTTGCCGGGTATGCACCAGGGGAGCAACTTCCGACACTGCGGCAGATGCTGGCTGGGGAACCTCCATGCAATTCAGGGGAAGTAACGATCCAATGGAAGCCCGGCACAGAATGGCATTATTCCGGCGGTGGATATCTTGTCGCACAACAGGTGGTCGAGGATGTCACCGGGCGGCCGTTTTCTGATGTCGTCGATGAACTCGTTTTGAGGCCACTGGGCATGAAGCGGACTTTTTATCGGGCACAACTGGATGAAGAGTCGTTGCGAACCGCTGCCAGCGGGCACCAAGCAGACGGATCGATCATGAACGAAGGATACCGGGCTATGCCGGAATACGGTGCCGGTGGGGGGTTGTGGTCGACTCCATCTGACCTGATGAAGTTGGGTTTAGCCATCATGCGGGCACAGGCCGGAGAGCAGGGGGAACCTATCGCTCCCGAAACCGCTCGCAACATGCTGAAAGTGCGATTCGGCGGATACGGCCTGGGCATATTCGTCCGCGGCAGTGATGCGGAGTTTGAGTTTTCTCACGGCGGCGACAACACGGGCTTTCACTCCTATCTTATCGTCTTTCCGGAGCTGGATCAGGGTGCTGCGATCATGACCAATGGAGAACTGGGCACTCCGCTCTACATTGAAATATTGCACGCGATAGCCGATGCTTACGAGTGGCCGAACCTCCGGCCTATACATTCCGATGTCGTTGATGTGGATCCCGCCCGGCTCAACGACCTGGCAGGTTCTTATGAAGTGGCTGGGATTGGTCAGCTTCCGCTGACTATCCATAACGGTGGGCTCCATGTGCCCGACATTTTGAGGAGTGGCGAACTGATCCGGCTTTATCCTTTGGATTCACTTACTTTTGTCGACCCGGTCTATGGATGGAGGTTCGCTTTCGAGCGGGATCCCTCGACAGGAGTCTGGAAAGCGGATGTTACGTGGGGTGTCTATCACCTCTCTGCAATCAAAACCGAGCAATAACCACGGGCTGCTCGAGTGCTGGTTGGTCTGAAACGAGTCCGTTTCAAACATACTCAGAAACCTCCTTTATGGCTCCAAAATCACCTTGTTTATCGGTCCAAGTGGAAGGCTGCGACCCGTCCATCACGGCAAGCATCCCGTTCTTCCAAACGGAAAGCTCTGTCGGCGAGTTGAAAGGGAGCCCGGGCGTCTTTCGAATCGCTCTCACCCATCCTGGTCTCAGTTTGACAACGGACGATGCCCCGGTCTATTCTTCGCTGCAACGGAGTGAGGCAAAATCGGTTCTGGAGAGGTCATTCGAACGGCTCAATGTGAAACGAAATGCTCATTCTTGCGTAAACCTGGATATATGACCGCTATTTCGCGACAAAGGCACTGCATATTACGGTAACCTTCCACCTGCAATGGAGGTCAAGCGTATGTCTGATTTTGCGATCACGACATGGAATCTAACGCGCCGTTTTGGCGACCTGACCGCTGTCGACGCCCTGGGTTTGCAGGTCCCTCGGGGCAGCGTCTACGGTTTTCTCGGCCCGAACGGGGCAGGCAAGACGACCACGATCCGGATGTTGCTGGGCTTGATTCGCCCTCACGATGGAGAGGTGCGGCTGTTCGATGAGGTGTTGTTCCAGAATCGCCTGGCCCTCCTGCGACGAGTGGGGGCGCTGGTCGAGTCGCCGTCGCTGTATCCGAACCTGACCGGGCGGGAGAATCTGGAAGTGACGCGCCGCTTGATCGGGGCGCGAAAGGAGCAGGTCGACCGTGGGCTGCGCATCGTCCGCCTGGAGGATGCCTCCGACCGTCGCGTCCAAGGCTACTCGACGGGCATACGGCAACGGCTGGGCCTGGCCCTGGCCCTCCTGGCCGAACCCGAACTGCTGATCCTTGACGAACCGACCAATGGGCTCGATCCCGCCGGCATCCACGAGATGCGCGATCTCGTCATCCGCCTGCCCAGAGAACACGGCATCACCGTGTTCCTTTCCAGCCACCTGTTGAACGAGGTGGAGCAGGTCGCGACGCACATCGGGATCATCCACAAGGGTCGAATGTTGTTCCAGGGCACGGCCGACGGGCTGCAATCCCAACTGGGGGAACACGTGAGCCTGGGCGTCGACCGGCCCGAAGAGGCGCAGCGGCTGCTTTCGCGGGAGGGCTGGACGGTGAAGGACGAGGGCGACGGCCGCCTTCTGGTCACGGTGAGCGGGCGTTCCGACGCCGGCAAGATCAACGCGCAGCTCGTCCGCGGCGGGGTCAGCGTCTTCCATCTCAGCCTGGAGCGGTTGTCCTTGGAGAAAGTCTTTTTGAGGCTGACGGAGGGAGAGACCACGGGAGGGGGTGCAGAATGACCTCACTGATGCGCGCCCTGCGGGCAGAAGCGCTCAAGATGAAACGCACTCTGGCCATGTGGCTGGCCGTCATCATCCCATTCGCGGGTGCGGCGCTGCAGTTCATGGTGTTCAGTCAAAGGGGCGAGGTTTCCCTGCGTGGGGCCGGGAACGCCTGGATCCCTTTTGGCCAACAGCTGTTCGTATTCTGGTCGCTCTTGATGCTGCCGCTGTTCGTCACGCTGGAGACGGCCCTGCTGGCCGGGCTGGAGCACAAGGACAACCACTGGAAGCATCTCTGCGCCCTGCCGCTGCCGCGCTGGGCGACGTACGCAGCCAAACAGGTCGCGGCGATGGCGCTCGTCGGGTTGAGCATCGTGGCGCTGGTGGGATTTTCCATCCTGGCGGGGTTTGCGCTGCGGCTGCTCCAGCCCGGCCTGGGATTCGAGGGGGCGGTCCCCTGGACGATGCTGTTCAAGTACACGGTGGTGACCTTTCCGGCGTCATGGCTCATCATCTCGATCCACACCTGGGTGGGGCTGCGCTGGCGCGGCTTCGTGGTCGCGGTCGCGGTCGGGATCGTGATGACGATCTCCGGCGTCGTCGTCGTGAACGCCGCGTGGGGGAGCTTCTACCCCTGGGCGCTGCCGGGGCTGATTGCCAGCAGCTTCAACAAGGGAATGCCTCTTCCGTTGCCGGAATTGCTGTTCGCCATCGCGGGCGGGATCGTCGTCGCGTTCATCGGCGGCTGGGACGTGACGCGCCGCGATGTGTTGTGATATGAGGGGGCGAGTCAAAAACTCGCCCCTGCGATGCTTCTCCTGGAACGGGCTGCCCGGCTTCCTCCCTGGAGAGCGTTAAGAGCGGAGGCGGGTGACCTATCGGCCCAGGCGGAAGGCCGCCACCCGGCTGTCAATATACGTTGGGAAGACGACTATCTTCCGACCCTGATCGTAGGCAAAATCAGCCATGTTCATCCGAAGGGCCGTGGTGTCAAGGATCGTTGTCACTCGCCCGTCCGGAGATATCTTGAAGAGACGCCCTTCGTTGTGAGATACCAAAAGATTGCCCTCCCCGTCTGAGGCGATGCCGTCAATGATCCCTTGACCGAGGTTGACGAGGGTTGAGACCTCCTTGGTCGACAGGTCAACCGCCTTCAGGCAGCCGTCGCCGTTCGTCCCGACGATGAGCTTTCCCTCGAGAACGCTGACTCCGTTGGGAGCTTCGATGGACGGCCCGGTGAGCCACTCCTCGACCTCGCCCCCGGAAATCTTGAAAATACTGTTCTTGCGGGAATCGGAAATGTAAATGTCCCCACTATCGGCAATAGCAATGTCGTTGAGGAAGGCAGCACCCGGCACGGCAACCCGGTTGACGACCTTGGCCGAGGGGATATCGATTTCGACCAGTCCCGCCCGCTCGACGGCGTAGAGCCGATTTTTCAGGATGGCCAGCCCGGTCGGATTGTTCAGGCCTGAAATCCATTGGAGCGCAGCCACCTCGCCGTCCGCAGTGAGCTTGGAGATAGGCTGCCGCCCGGCCCCCCGGCTGGGGTTGTAGCCGTCGTAATTGGAGACATAGAAGGCCTCCGTTCCCGGATCGTATGCTGCTGACTCGGGAATCAAAAATTCTTTCTTTGTCGCCCAGAGCGCTTCCATACCCGGTGCCCGCTCGACAAAGGTCGCATCCTGGAGGATCAATCCCCAGCCTCCGAAGGCTTCGCCGACGATGAATAAAATCTCGTTAGCCCCTTTGCGGAGCGGCAGGCTGACGGCGTCGAAAAGCCCGAGGATCCCCAGGAAAGAACAGTCGCGGGAGCGGTAGGCGCTGTCCCCGAAGAAGACGAGGCGGGCGTCGGGAAATTTCCCGCGCACTGCGGCGGCTGCTTCCACCATCCAGTCGAATCGTTTGACGGGCAGGAGGTTTCCCCCCGCGCCGATAATTACGTTTTCGACCT
>CAYOZW010000050.1:0-9436 GCA_964408495.1 uncultured Eubacteriales bacterium | reverse complement strand
GAGCGGTAGGCGCTGTCCCCGTAGAAGACGAGGCGACCGTTGACGAACAGGCTGGCCTCGTCGCTGTAGCCGAGCCAGAATTTTTTGGGACCTTCTTTATCCGCCTGGATGACGGCCCGGGCCAGGATCGCGTCCGGCTCAGCGCCCCGCCTTCCGCAGGTCCGGGAGAAATCCAGGACCCCGTCGGGCTGGGTTGAGACTTTCGTCCAGGAGGACACTCCCAACGCCTTTGCATCAGGATAATTGTCGAAGTCAATATGGAGTCTCTTCAGCGGTTCTGATATCTCCCAATCCCGGACGCAGCCCGGGGGCAGATGCAAGAGCGGCGGCGGGGGGAACGACAGCGAGCTATCTCGCTTGAAGGAGAAGTTTGAGAAGAAGGCCGATCCATCGGGAACAGTCGTCAAGCCGATCCGGCCGCGGCTCTTTCCGTGCTTGAGGTCTCCGATGACAAGAACAGGTTGGGACGCGTTGTCCAGGAAGATGCGGGCCTGAGTCCCCTGGACCTCGATCCTCAGCGGGACCCAGCGGTCCGTCGGGATCACGGCCCGCGCAGTCAGGCCGGGGCCGTTGTAGAGCTGCCAGCTGTCGATACCGTGGAAAGCAGCGACGTACTGGACGGCGTCATCATAGAGGGGAGAGCGGTGCGGCCGGAGGTAGACCCGCTCGTACTCTTCCTCTGATTGGGACCTGAAGAGAATGCCGGGATAGGAGCGGGTTCCCGCTTTCATGGCGATTTCGCATTCGATCGTCCCGTCCTCGAACTCGACGTCCTTGAGCACCGCCGTCCCGATCAGGGCCTGACGCTCGAGGTGGTCGACGACCTTGGCGCCGGCGAGATCCCAATGTTCCGGCACGAAGGGGATGAACTTTCCCTCCGCCTGGGGGAGGGGCAAGCCCATGGTCCAGCCTGCTAAGGCGGTCATCAAAAAGACGGCGAACCAGAGGGTCGACCAATTCTTCAATGACGAGCTCATGATGGACCTCCTTTTTTTTAGGCGGCTGCGCTGTTTTTCATTCTATACCAAATACGAGGAAGTCAGAACGAAAGTTTGATGAATGGTTGGTCAGCTCGCCGAGCGGTCGGACAATTTTCCGGCGGTCTCGGAGGTCCATCGTGGGGGGATGATTTCCCCTTATCGACCGGACCAGCCGTTCATCGATTGCTAATTCCCAGCCCCGTCTCGAAGGGAGGAAAATGAGTCCGGTTGTCCCGGCGGAATGGATCTCCGAGTCGCTGACTCCCTATTCTTTCAACGTCTACGCCAGGGGAGGGGCATATCTTGATGGGAAGATCCTGTCCTGGTTCGACGTGTTGGATTATGGATATTTATGGTGGTCTTCGAAAGCGGGCACCCACCCCTTCCATTATGCCTGGGGTCATGGAGGCCAGCTCATCGTCCTGGTCCATGACCTGGACATGGTGGTCGTCACCAGTGCGAATAATCTGGCCGGTCAATTCGGGGAGGCCGCCTGGCAGAAGGAAAAAGTGATCATGGAGATGGTCGGCGAGTTCATCGCCTCCATCTGAAGGGCTGGCAGACAGAGGAGATTCATTGCTCTCAATTGAGTAATTCAGGTCAGCCGGCCGGCCGCTTTTTTCTCTTGCGAAGCTTGCGAAGAAAAAGTGTGATGATGAACAGGGGGCCGATGTAGAGGGCCGCCCCGGCGGCGAACCCGATGTTTTTCCCCTGGATCATTTCAATGCCGAACCCGAACTGGTCCTCGTTGACCAGGTAGGTCCAGGTCGAAGAAGGGCCTCTCCGGGATTCCGCTTCCAGGTTGATGAGCCCTTCTTTTTTGAGCACCTGTTTGAAGTCGGCCGCGACGGCCTCTTCTACCCTGGGCCGGATCTCGAGGAAAGCCGCGGTCACCCCCTTCTGGAATTCCTGGAGCGGGTCCTTGCCGCCGAGGCTGACCAGATGAATACTCTCCCGCGTGTCCGTGATCCAGGCCAGGTGGTCGGACCAGCAGCGGTCGATATGGAAGAGGGCGGCCTGGCGCTCGAAGGCCTCCATCCCGGGGCGGCCGAACCGGGCCAGTCCCTTCTTGCAGAGATGCGGCGCTTTTCGGGCGAGAATCTGGGGGCCGTCTGTGGCCTGGAAGATGTCCTGCCGCCAGTCCTGGATTGTCTTGCGCTGCAGCTCGACGAGCGAAGAATATTTCCGGAGGGATTTCCGGATATCGAAGTTCTGGCCTTCGATGATGCGCTGGGCATGTTCGATTTCCCGTTGAATCGTCTTCAAATCCAGGGCCTCCGGCTGACGCTCGAGGCGGTGATGTTCATAGAACATCCGGGTGAGGCCGTAGCGCTCGAAGATGTCGTCTTCGAGGCTGATAAAGAAGCGGCTGGCTCCCGGGTCGCCCTGTCGGCCCGCCCGGCCGCGGAGTTGACCGTCGATCCGCAGGCTTTCGTGCCGGTTGGTGCCGACGACATAGAGTCCGCCGAGCCGGACGACATTTTTGCGTTCTTTCTCGTCGGCGCCCCCGAGTTTGATATCCGTTCCCCGGCCGGCCATGTTGGTGGATATGGTAACGGTCCCCGGCCGTCCCGCTTGGGCGACGGTTTGGGCTTCGAGCTCATCGTTTTTGGCATTGAGGACGTGGCAGGGGATAGCGGCCTTCTGCAGGCCGTCGGCCAGCTCTTCCGATTCCCTGACACTCGCCGTTCCGACCAGGACCGGGCGGCCGGACGCGTGGACATCCCGGATCTCGTCGACGAGCGCCGACCACTTCGCTTCCCGGTGGGTGAAGACCCGGTCCGGATGATCGGTCCGGACGCTGGGCTTGTCCGGCGGAATAACCACGACCCGGAGGCCGTAGAACTCTTTCAGCTCCTCGGCGGAAGGTTGGGCCGTGGCGGTCATCCCAGCGAGCTTGGGATAGAGACGGAAAAAGTGCTGGAGCGTAATCGAGCCGAGAATACGGCCTTGGGACCGGCGGGCCAGTCCTTCCTTGGCCTCGACCGCGGCCTGGAGCCCGTCGGGCCAGTGGCGGTTATCGACCACCCGGCCGGTGAACTCATCGACGATCTCGATCTTGTCGCGGCGGACGATGTAATCCACATCCCGGCGGAGCAGAGCCTCGGCGTGGAGGGCGCAATAAACGGCCTCGAGCAGTTCCTGGTTTTTCTGTTCGTAGAGGCTGCCGCTGCGGAAGAGCCGTTCGATCCGGTCCTGCCCGGGGTCGAGGAGGAAGACGTTCCGGTGCTCGTCGTCTGTTTCGTAATCCCGGCCCGGCGTGAGCGTCCTCACGGTCGCGGCCAGGCGGGAAGCATCCCAACCGGCCCTCTCTTCCACCCCGGAAATGACCAGCGGGATCCTGGCTTCGTCGATGAGGATGGAGTCGGCCTCATCGACGAGCGCCAGGTGGAACGGCCGGTGGACGATCTCCTCCCGCTCGACGCAAATTTGGTCGCGCAGGAAATCGAAGCCCGCCTCCTTGGCCGTGGCGTAGGTCACGTCGCAGGCATAGGCGGCCTGTTTGTCCCGGGCGGGCATCCCTTCTTGGACGCATCCAACCTTGACTCCAAGGCATTCGTAGACCGGCCCCATCCAGGCCGCGTCCCGGCGGGCCAGGTAGTCGTTGAAAGTCAAGACGTGGACCCCCCGGCCGGAAAGAGCATGAAGATAGGCCGGGAAAACGGCGGCCAGGGTTTTTCCCTCCCCGGTCGGGAGCTCGGCGACTTTCCCCCGCGCCATCGCCAGGCCGGCGACGATCTGGCAGTCAAACGGAGCCAGGCCGATGGCCCGGCGGGAGGCCTCGTCGCCCAGGGCGAACGCTTCGGCCAGGAGCTCGTCCAGAGGTACGCCGGACCGGGCCCTCGTGATCAAATCTTCTGACCTTGTCTTGAGTTCTTTAAGGGATAGAGTCCGAAAGTGATGAGCCTTGATCTCGTCGAGGACCTTTCGATAGAGACGCAGATCGGTCTCCACCGGATTTTCGCGCAGACGGTTGAAAGAGTCCTTGATTTTCTGGAATGTGTTCGAGATCGACATAGACGCCTCCTTTGCCGGGGATGGGAAGAGATTCTCTTGGAGCCGGGAGAATCAGGCGGCTAAAGGAGGGCTTCGCCTGCCGGGGAGGCGGACGGCGGAGAAAAGAGCCCAGGGGAGGGCCTGGGAAGGAACCTCGGTAAAGAGGATGAGGATTGAGAAAAGGACCGCCGGGAGCAGCAGGAGGAGAGGCGGGAAGAGCAGGGCGATGATGAACAACGCCGGGAAAAGAAGGAAAGCGATCCGGCCATGCCCTTCTAGAAAATCAAAACTCTGCAACTGTCTACTCATCACCAAGTTATCATCTTACCCGGCCCTGTCCGCCAAGTCAACCGAGGATTTTGTGAGGTAAGCATCTCCATTTGTGTGACAGGCAACTTGGGAATGGAGAAGCGACCTCGAAGGTTCAGCCTTGCCGAGGCGTTTTTCGAGGGGAGCTACCGTTATTGGGCTGACGAACCATATACCCCTCGCCTCAACGGCGTCAAGAACCTGAGCGGGAGCGCTGACATTCCCGGGTTGTCGAGCCTGTTCATTACAAGTCAGGAGACGTTTCGTTTTATGAGTTCTACTTTGCTTTGTCCCAATCCGCCATGATCTGGGCGAAACACTGCAGTCCGCTCGGCATGACGGCCCCGTACCCGCCGCCGGGCCTCGTCCAGGCGCCGGCGAGATAGAGGTTCCGGACCGGAGTGTCGTGGGGCAGGCGCCGGGGCTCGGAATTGTCGAGTGTCTGGTCCCAGCCGTAGATCGCCCCCCGGTAGTTGCCGGTGTAGCGGACGTTGGTCAGGGGCGTTCCCACCTCCCTGACCTCGATGGCCCGGCTGAGGCCGGGGAGGAGCTTCTCCTCGACCTTCTTGATCAGGATATCGGCCATCCGCTCTTTCTCCGCCCGGTAGGCATCTTTTTTTCCGGCGAAATAATCGGCCTCGTACTTTTTCCAGAAGTCGTACCCGTGAAGCGCTATGATATTAAGGATATTCTTTCCTTCCGGGGAATAGCCCTTGTAGAGGTTGTCGTAGAGGGTCAGGCCGAAGCCTCCTTTTTCGACCTCGGCATTGAGCGCTACCCGGTAGCTCTCCTCGACGTCGTAGCCGGGATCACAAAAGATTTCGGTGTCCGTGATCCCGACTTCGCGAACCAGGTCTTTCTTCAAGCCCAGGAAAACCTGGAAGGAGGAGAGGCTTGCTGTGAACTTGTCCATCCGGGCCAAATAATCCTTGAGGAACTCCTTTTCATCCATCATCGTGTGGAAGGTGTCATAGGCGTTGGCGTTGGAGACGATCACCTTGGCGAGATGTTCTGCCCCGTCGGCCGTCCTGACGCCGTAGGCGGCCTGATCTTTGACCAGGATTTCTTGGACTTTGGCCCGGAGCATGACTTTGCCGCCCTTTTCCTCGATGAACTGGACGAAGGCGTCGCTCATCTTCTGGGATTTCCCGATGGGGTAGTATCCGCCGTTTTGCAGATAACCCATAAGGGGAAGGATATAGTAAAGGCTCGCCAGCTTCGAGGGCGGCAGGCCGAAGTATCCCCATAGCGCCGAGACGATCCCCTTGAGCTTGGGGTCCTTGATATAAGAATCCTGGACCGTCCCCCAGGTGCTGTTGAAGCACTTGAAGAGATAGGGGAATTCCTTTGGGAAATTGGCGAGGTTGGCCTTATCCCCGGCGCTCTGGTACTTGTTGAGGTCTGATACCAATCCCTTCATCGTCTGGAAGAGTCCCTCGATGCCCTCTTTTTCTTCAGGGAATAGCCCGGTCAGAAGCTTGATGTAGCCTTCAACGTCTTTGGGGGGGACATGAATATCGTGATCCGGGAAGATGGCTCGGTAAAGGACCTTGTGGGGAACAAACTCGATATCGGTAATCTCCGGGAAGCCGGAGATGAGATTATGAAGTCCGTTTCGTTCCTCGACCGTCGTGGAATGGAGCGAGACATCGAAGACGAAGCCTCCGGGACGCTTGAAGGTGGTCGCATAGCCTCCGGGGACGGAGTGCTTTTCGAGGACAAGGGGTTTGAAGCCCTGGCGGGCGAATCCTGCGGCGCAGCTCAACCCCCCCAGGCCTGAGCCGATGATGATGGCGTCCCAGACCTCGTCCGCGGAGCGGGCCGCCCGGCGGTCACCGCGCGGGAACGAATCCCAATCGAGGGCCAACAGAGGGATTCCGGCCAGGGCGGTTTTGATGAATTCGCGTCGTCCGGGTTTTTTTATGGGCATGGGTCTCTCCTTAGAAAAGCCGTTGCGGCCATTATCGGGACTGCTCCGCCCAAAGTCAAATCCGCATCGAATATCGTAAGAACGTCCCTTCATGTGACGAATAACTTGGGAATGTCAGCGCTCCCGCTCAGGTTTTTTACGCCGTTCCCTCAGCGTTTCTCTCGGCGGTGCGGAACTCCGGGAATTAAGGGGGAATTAAGGTGAGGAATTAAGGTGACACGAACCTTAATTCGAGAGACTGTTTAGATCGTGGGAATTAAGGTTCGTGTCACCTTAATTCCACAACCGTCCCCATTTTTTGAACTTTTGGGCGGGTATTTTCGTAATTCCTAATGAGAGCGATGAGTATATCTATCCCGACGGGGAAGGAAAATATGAAAAAAGCAGGAAGAGGTTTTCTGGCGGCGCTTTTGGTCTTGATCTCATCAGCGGCCCTGGCCGGGCAAGAAGAACAGCCGGAACGGCGACCCCCCGAGCCACTCCACCGTTTCTTGAACCTTTCGTTTTATTATCCGGCCAGCACCAACAAGTCCCTGTCGGATTCGGCCGACATCCAGCTGACTCTTCTCTACGGACGATTGGGGAGCGTGAGCGGCCTCGACCTGGCCCTGGGGGTCAGCCGGCTCGAGGACTCGCTCCGGGGCATCCAGCTTGCCGGTCTGGCAGGAACGGCCGGGAAATCGATGAAAGGCCTCCAGGCGGCCGGTTTGCTCTGCGCGGCCGGGGAGAGAGGCCAGGGCATTCAGTTGGCCGGGCTGGCAAGCGTTTCTGGGGAGGAATTTGCCGGTCTCCAGGCGGCTGGACTTTTTAGCGTAGCTGGGGAGCGTTTGGAAGGGGCTCAGTTTTCCGGGCTTTTCAGCGTGGCCGGTCAGGAAGCCAAAGGCTTCCAAATTTCCGGATTATTCAGCGTGGCCGGGGAGACTCTCCAAGGTTTCCAGGCATCCGGGCTTTTCAGCGTGGCGGGGGAGAGTTTGGAAGGCGTCCAGATTTCCGGTTTATTCAATGTTGCGGGCGAGGACAGCCGGGCCCTCCAGCTGGCCGGGTTGATGAACGTCGGAGGAGGGACTTGCCAGGGTGTCCAGGTCGGCCTTTTCAATGTGGCCGGCCGCCTGACGGGAGTCCAGGTTGGAATCGTTAACGTAGCCGGGGAGTTGGAAGGATTTCCGGTCGGTGTTGTCAACCTGACCCGGAAAGAAGACCGGCGGGTCCGGCTAGCGGCCTGGGCGGGGAATACCGCGCTGCTCAACGCCGGGGTGAAAATATCGGCCAAGAAATTCTATTCCATAGTCTATGCGGGGACCGTCAATCTGACCCAGGACGAGCGGAGCGGCTTGGCTTACGGTTTTCAATACGGCTACGGTCTGCCCTTGCGGAAGCCCGACGACGCCGCCCGCGAGATGCGGGTCAATGTCGACGCCGGGTATCTCTATCTCGATAACAGCACCGTTTTCCGTCATCTTGAGGGCACTCCGGACCGGCATGTCGTCTCAGTTCGGGGAGGACTGGAGTTCGTTCTCTCCAGCCAGATTTCGCTGGTGGCCGGGTTGGGCTTAAGATATACGATCGATTACGGCCAGAGCCTTGGCAGCGGCCGGCTTTCCCCTCTTGTTTTCGCCGGCGTCGAACTGTTTTAGTTTCCCTCCGCCTTTTGGGCATGATTGTCGGGCCCGACGGCCATCGCGGGTTCGTCACCGAGGAGATGTTCGCAAAGCAAAAGAATGACCATGAGATCGATTTAGAACGGCCGTTCAGCAGCGCTCAAGAAGTCGACAAGTTCCTAGAGGAGAACCGCTGGCCGCAGCCGGGCCGGCTGTCTTGCTCAATCCGCAGCCAATAATTTCCGGACGGCGGCAATGATCCGCTCCACGTTGGGGAGGGCCTTGGCTTCCAGGCGGCGGGCGAATGGCAAAGTCCCTTCGAGGCAAACCCTGGCGTAGGCCGGCCGCAGTCCTGCTTCCAGGGCGATCGCGCAGACCTCGCCCGAAAGCCCGCACTCCCGGTAGTCTTCGTCGACGACGAGGAGCCGTCCGGTCCGGGACACGGCTGCCGCGAGCGTCGCTGTGTCTAGAGGACGGATGGTCCGGAGGTCGATGATTTCGCAGCTGATGCCCTCGGCTTCGAGGATGTTCGCCGCAGCGAGACAGCGGTGAACACCGACCGCCAGGGAAACGATGGTGATATCCCGACCGTTCCTCGCTGCCCTGGCTGTACCGATAGGCACTGACGGTGCATTTTGCGGAACATCACCCTCTCTGCCTTCGGCCGGGACATCGAAGCTCACAGTTTCCCGGCCCAGCCTGCCGAGATACTCGAGCATTTGCTCGGAGAGGAGCTTGTGCTCGAGAAAGACCACTGGTCCCTCGTGAGCCAAGGCCGATGTCATGAGACCATGGGCATCGGCCGGGTTGGAGGGAACGAGGACTGAGAGACCAGGAATGCCGCCCAGCATTCCCCAGAGGGCCTGCCCGTGCTGGCCGCCGTCACCGTAGCCGCCTCCGCAGGCCGTACGGATGACCAGCGGACATTTCCAGCGCCCCCCGGAAAAAGCCTCGAGCTTGGCCACGTGATTGAGAACGGCGTCCATGGCGCAGGCGAGAAAGTCGACCATCCAGATTTCGACAATGGGCCGCAGTCCGGCCATGGCCGCGCCCAACGCGGCCGCGCTAAAAGCCGCTTCGCTAATGGGCGCGTTCAAAACGCGGTTCGGGCCGAACTGCGCCAGAAGACTCGAGCGAAGCATCCGCACATCCTCGCCAAGGATGAGGATGCGTTCGTCGCCTGCCATGGCCTCAGCCACGGCCCGGTCAATCGCTTCGCTGAATTTCATCTTGGCCATAATCTTCCCTCCTCCGGGGCGAGGGCTTTCTCTACGGCCTCGCTCACCAGCCGGTCGATTTCTTCTTCGACTCTGGCGATCTCGTCCGTCCGATTCTTGAGGACGGCCCGGCAACGGGCGACCGGATCATTATGGCTTTCGTAGCGGTCCTTTCTAGCCTCCTTCAGGGTTCTCATCATGGCGGCCAGGCCTGCGGCGCGATCGCCGACCCCCCCGCCCGCGCGCGAGAAGGCAGCGGCCGCGGCTTTTCGAAAAACGCCAGCGCCTTCCTTGAACGGACGCCTGGCCACTCGAAGAAGGGGATCGCCCAAAAAATGCCCATCGAGCCGTGAGCAGGTCAAAAGTAGAAACTGAGGTCCATCTCCCCGCCGGGCCCTTTCGAAT
>CAYOZW010000049.1:0-16704 GCA_964408495.1 uncultured Eubacteriales bacterium | reverse complement strand
TTCTAGAAAGTATATACTAACCTCTATCCAAAGACAAACCGACATCGGGCAGCACCATCGGGAGCCTTGCCTTTTGGCTGGGGCTAATCTATCCTGAGTCCTCGAACCGCCGATTCAAGGCCGCAGGAGATACCGATGGACAAGTGCCGACAGGAAAAGAACCTCACCCGGTGCAACTGCACCTACGAGCCGTGCAGCCGCAAGGGTGTCTGTTGCGAATGCCTGGCTTTTCATTGGAAGCACCAGGAGCTCCCGGCCTGCCTTTTCCCCGCCTCCGTCGAACGGACCTACGACCGGTCGCTGCGCAGGTTCATCTCGATATATAAAGATAAATGTTAATGCCTCCTCAAAAGCCTTCCCACATCTACGGCCCGGTCCCTTCCAGACGGCTCGGTCTCTCTCTCGGTGTCGATATAGTCCCTTTCAAGATCTGCACTTTCAACTGTGTCTACTGTCAGCTGGGCAGGACCCTCCGTCAATCCGGCCGGCGCAGATGCTTTTTCCCCGAGTCCGAGGTCCTAGGCCAGGTCCGCAAGGCCCTTGACCAAAACCCTCAGATCGACCACATCACCTTCTCCGGCTCGGGAGAGCCGACGCTGAACTCGGCCATCGGGAGGCTCATCCGGAAAATCAAGGCCATGACGGATATCCCGGTCGTCGTCCTGACGAACAGCTCGCTCCTTACCCGAAGGCCGGTCCGGAAGGCGCTCCTCGCGGCCGACATCATCGTCCCGTCCCTCGACGCTGCCAGGGCTACCGCTTTTCGGCGCGTGAACAGGCCCCTTCCTAACTTGAAGGTCGAGAGAATCATCCAGGCCCTGGAAAGCTTTCGCCGGGAATTCAGGGGCTGCATCTGGCTGGAAGTCATGCTGGTCAAGGGAATCAACGATTCAGAGGCCGATATCCGGGCCCTGAAAAAGGCCATCGCCGGGATCAGGCCGGAGAAGGTCCAATTGAATACAGTCGTCCGGCCGCCAGCAGAGAAATGGGCCAAACCGCTGAGCCGGCGGGCCCTGGAAATGATCAAGAAAGACCTCGGCGAAAAAGCAGAAATCGTAGCCGACTTCCGGAGACATTCCCGATCCCCGACCGGCCAGAATCTCAGAGAGGCTATCCTCGCGATGGTGGAGAGGAGACCGGTCACGCTCTCTGATGTCGCTGCCTCGCTGGGCCGGGACGAAAGAGAGGTCCGGCCCCATCTCGATACCCTGCTTCGCTCCAAGACTATCCGCCGGCAGCGACATCAGGGCTCCGTCTATTTCGCGCCGCAAAACCCTCGGGAGGACTCATGCCCCTAAAAACCAAAGAGATCGAGGACTTCTCCAAGGAGGAGCTCATCGGGCTCCTGCGCGATGCGGCGGTCAATTGGCTGGCCCACGATGGTCTCTGGTTCCGCGCCGCCGAGGACAAATTCGGCCTGGAGGCGGCCCTGGAACTTGATAAGAATGCCTGGGAGAAATTCACCGTTATCGAAGCCAAAAGAATCATGAAACGGATCGGCCTGCCGGAAGGCGGGGGTATCCCGGCCCTTATCCAGGCCCTCAAGTTCCGCCTTTACGCCCGCATCAACATCCAGGAGACGAGCGAAGTCAGCGCGGGCCGCTGCGTCTTCCGGATGCTCAGATGCCGCGTCCAGGATGCCCGCGAACGCCAGGGCCTGGCCTCATTCCCCTGCAAATCGGTCGGAATCTTGGAATACAGCGGGTTCGCCCGGACGATCGACCCGAGGATCAAGACGCGCTGCCTCTCCTGTCCTCCCGATCCGAAAATTCCGGACTCCTGGTGCGCCTGGGAGTTTACAATCCCGGACAAAGTGTGATAATTTAATGTCTCACAAAGAGGCCTGCCTTCAAAAATAGATGCGATTTTTGCCGATGTGTTTCTGAGTCGATCCCCATGATCGATCCATTCATCATCACTCTAGCCACATCCTAATCGGAGGAATCATCATGTACGAAAATACCCACTTCCCCAAAGCCATCAAATACTGGCACGAGGGAAAGATCTACGGCTGGGCCGATGCCCATGTCCATCCGATGAGTCACGCCCTTCATTACGGGAGTTCCGTCTTCGAAGGCATCCGGGCCTACCCGACGGCCAAGGGTCCGGCCGTCTTCCGGCTGAACGAGCACATCGACAGGTTTCTCCATTCCGCTTCAGTCGCCAGGATGCCTGTCCCCTATTCCAAAGAGAAGATCATCGAAGTCATCAAATTCGTCGTCCGGGAAAACAAGCTCGAATCGGCCTATATCCGCCCTCTGCTCTTCTTCTCCTACGGCAACCTCGGCCTCGTCCCCAAGTACTGTCCGGTCGAGATGATCATCGCCACCTGGGAATGGGGTGCCTATCTCGGCGAGAAAGCGGCCAACGGAGTCAGTGTCTTCATCGTCCCCTGGAAGCGCGTCCACTTCAGCCAGTTGGACATGCGCGCCAAGCTGGGCGGGTTCTACATCCAGTCGACCATCGTCGGACTAGAGGCCAGGGGTCAGGGCTGCGACGAAGCCGTATTCCTGAATATCGAGGGCCGGGTAGCTGAAGGACCGGGAGAGAATATCTTCGTCTGCAAGGACGGCGTCCTCAAGACCAACGACGTGAGCGAATCGATCCTCGAGGGCATCACCCGCACCAGCCTTCTGGAGATCGCCCGCGACCTGGGGATCAAGACCAAGATCGGACCGATCGAGAAAGAGGAGTTCCTGGCCGCCGACGAGGCCTTTTTCTCTGGCACGGCCGTGGAAGTCGTGCCCATCACTCATATCACCGACGGCTCAGACCCAAAAGCCCAAACCACTAAGTACGCGGTCGGCTCTGGCACGCCAGGGCCGGTCACCGTCCGGCTCAGGAACAGCTATCTCGACGTGGTGCAGGGCAAACTCAAGGCGTATGAAAAGTGGCTGACCCCAATCAACGGTTGATCCAGTTTCGAGCTATCGGCACCGTCCATTCTCCGTTCAAGACACGCGAAAGCATTGACCCGCGCCGGAACTTCCGGCCAAACGGATTCTCCACTATCCGGGGCGAGATCGAAGTGGACTCGGCTTATGCCGCCGGGCTCAAGGACATCGCCGGCTTCTCCCACCTGATCGTCATCTTCGCCTTTCATAAGTCCGGCTCCGGCCATCTCCTTGTCACCCCCCCCTTCGAGAGACGCCGGCGGGGGGTGTTCTCTACCCGCTCTCCCCACCGGCCCAACCCGATCGGGATGACGGTCGTCCGGCTCATCGGCCGGCGGGGAAATACCCTCGTGGTTTCCGGGATTGATATGCTTGAGGGCACTCCGGTCCTGGACATCAAACCCTACACCTCTCGAGACAGCAAGCGCGGAGTCAAGAGGGGCTGGATGCGGCGCTCGGTTCTGAATAGGTAATCAGCCCAAGGAAATAAAAAGGCGTTTCCCGGGGAAGCCGGGTTTGCGCGACCGAGCCGAAAGATTGAACGGCACATTCAGGGAGCGCAGAATTCGGGGGCATGACCGAATTCTCTGGAATTGGGAATGTGTCCCGGGAATTTCATATTTGATAAAACTCAGGAAGACCTGAATGACCACCTGGACGCAAGCAGAACTGCGCTTGTTCGAGAGGCTTTCCAGCCCGATCAAGATCCAGCGCTACCTCAACCGGATGGCCTACGATCCGGATTACGGCGCCCGGTCGCCGCGCTGGGTCATCAAAGAAAGAAAGGCCCACTGTTTCGAGGGAGCGCTCTTTGCGGCGGCCGCCTTGCGCCGGCTCGGCCACCGGCCTCTGCTCGTCGACATCCGCTCCTGGAACGATGACGACCATGTCCTGGCCGTCTTCAAGGAGAGGCGCCACTGGGGGTGCGTTGCTAAATCGAACTACACCGTCCTCCGTTATCGCGAGCCGGTCTACCGGTCGCTCCGGGAGCTCGTCATGTCCTACTTCGATGTCTATTTTAACCCCATCGGCCAGAAGACGATGCGCAGCTATTCCCTCCCCCTCGACCTCGGCCAGTTCGATAGACGCCACTGGATGACGACCGCCGAGGACCTGCAATACATCGGCGATAGGCTCGATGAGACCAAGCATTTCCCGGTGTTGACGCCGGCCATGACCCGGGCGCTGAACTTGGCGGATAAGGACCTGGTCAAAGCCGGACTCCTTGGCGCAAAGCCAAAAGGATTGTATAAACCCGAAAGATAGGGGCTATTCCTTCAATAAATCCTCAGCGCTCCGGACGACGATCTCCCAAGTTTCCCGGACATGGCGCTCCCGGGTCGCCCGCTGGCCGATGGCCATTCGCAGGACATAGCGCCCGCGAAGGGTCGTGTGGGTCAGGAAGACCTTTCCATGGCCATTGACCTTGTCCAACAATTTCTTATTGAAAGCATTCAAAGCGTCTTCATCTTTTCCGTCTTTGAACCGGAAACATACCAGACTGAACGGTGTCGGAGCCATGAGCTCAAACATCTCGTGTTCTTCCACCCAGCTTCTGAAGAGCTGGGCCAGGCGGAGGTGTTCGCGGATGAGAGCCTGCAGCCCCTGCACACCATAGGACCGGATGACGAACCAGAGTTTGAGTGCCCGGAACCTCCGGCCCAGCTGGATGCCCCAGTCCCTGTAATTCCTAACATGGGCGTCGACTCCCGTCTTCAGGTACTCCGGATGGATCTCGAATGTCCGAACGAGAAGGCCCGGATCTTTGACGAAGTAGGCCGAGCAGTCGAAGTTGGTAAACAGCCATTTATGGGGATTCATGACGAAAGAATCCATCTGCTCCGCGCCCTCCAGGAGCCATTTCATCTCAGCCAGGAGGCAGGCCGAGCCGGCGAAGGCAGCGTCGACATGAAGCCAGACGTCATGCTGACGACAGATCCGCCCGACCGCGGCCAACGGGTCCACGGCCGTCGAGGAAGTCGTCCCGATGGTGGCGACGACACAGGCCGGTTTCAGGCCCCTTTTTTTATCTTCCGCGATGGCTTCCTCAAGCCTCTCCGGGATCATGGCATAGGCGTCATCGGTCGGGATCAATCGCAAGTTGTCCCTTCCGAACCCGGCCATCTTCACCCCCTTCTCGATGCTCGAGTGCGTCTGGTCCGAGGAGTAGACGGTCAGCCCCGGCCTAAATCCTTTTTCGTTCGAGGCGAAGCCCGTCGCTTTTTCCCTGGCCGAAATAAGAGCGCATAGGGTGGCCGTCGAAGCCGTGTCCTGGATCACGCCCGCGAATCCCTCGGGAAGCCCGAGCATCTGGCGAAGCCAATCGAGCACCCGGTCTTCGAGCTCGGCGGCGGCCGGTGAGGTCTGCCAGACCATACATTGCGCTCCGAGTCCGGCGGTCAGGATCTCCGCCAAGACCGAAGCGGGGCTGTTGTTGGCCGGGAAGTAAGCGAACCAGCCGGGGTGCTGCCAGTGGGTGATGCCGGGGAGGATAACGTCCTTGAAATCCGCGAAAATCCTCTCCATGGGCTCTCCCTGGACGGGAGGGCTGAGCGGCAGGCGGCTTTTTATCTCGCCAGGCTTAACTGAGGAGAGCACCGGGTATTTCTCGACATCCTCGAGGTAGTCCGCTACCCAATCTATAACCTGATGACCGAATTCGCGAAAATCCTTGTTTTCCATTCCCGCCCTCCTTGTCAAATAGGAGATGATCCGTGGCTTTTTCCAGGGTTCATTCTATAAGAAACGAGCCGAACGAGTCAAAAACGCCCAAAATCAAGTCTATTTTTGCACATTGCGCGCTCGATCTCGTCAAAAACAGTCCATTTCCTGTTGAAAAAGCATCATTTAAGACACATAAAAAGCAATTGCAAAAAATATTAAAAAAACGCTTGCATCAAAATAATAAAATATGCTATAATAGAAAACGAGCTTACAAAGGGGCAAAAAAAATCAATATTTTGGGATAGGTCTATCTGACTTTTTTGGATTCTTCTTTCTCGGCCGCTAACTTCCGTCCTCCGACTCACGATCTGGACAGAAGTCAAGTCCATGACATCCGTTGCAACTATTCCCCGGGTTCGATCGTATATATAGATGAGATGGCCAAGATGAAAACTTCGGGAATCCTCAAAACAAGCAAGCGCCTCCTTTTTTTCCCTCCTCCATTCCAGGAGTTTCAGATACACTCTGCTAACCTATCCATCCATTCCCTTGAGTAGGCTGCCTTCCTGCCCCGGAGGACACGAAGGCAGCCTCTCTCTATTTCTTCAAAACTTGACACCCGGCTGACATCTCTCTATAGTGAGACCGTTCTTTGACATAAGAATTCAGGGTTTGAAGCGCCGGGAAGTCCGTGAGAAGCGGACACAGCCCCCGCTACTGTAACCGGGGACGAATCCCAGACGTCGCCACTTTCGGCGCTCCCGCCGAAAGGAAGGCCTGGGAGGAGAACGATCCGGGAGTCAGGACACCTCCTTTGAACCCTTGACAGCTCCTCTTCGGGAGGAAGAGCGGGTTGGCTTTTTATTTATGGGGGACGGACTTCCATTCGGAAGCGTCATCCTGAGAATCAGCGGGGGACGGCGCCAGGGAGTTGGAGATGAGAAAGCCTGTCTTGACCGCCGCCTTGACTATGCTTGCTTCCGTACTCTTCCTCTATCCCAGCGAAGATCAGAAAAGCGAAGCCCAAAAAACATCCGAACACCACGAAATCGTCGTCACGGCGACGCGACTGGAGACTCCCGCGCGGGAAATCGGAAGCTCCGTCTCGATCATTTCCGCCTTCGACCTTTCGCTCTTCAAAAGGATATTCATTCTGGAGACACTCCGGGACTCGCCGGCCGTTTCGTCCAGTCAAAACGGCGGCATAGGAGGAGCGTCCTCCGTCTTTATCCGTGGAGCCAACTCCGAGCATACGCTCATCCTTCTGGACGGCGTTGAACTCAACGATCCGGTCAACCCATCCCGGTCCGCCGACCTGGCCCATCTCCTCCTGGTCGACGTCGAGCGGATCGAGATCCTGCGCGGACCGCAAAGCCCCCTCTACGGCTCTGATGCCCTGGGCGGAGTCGTTAACATCATCTCAAGGAGAGGAGAAGGCCGTCCCCGACTCACCCTGATCTCGAGCGGCGGCTCTTTCGGCACCATCAGCGGTCAGGCCGCGGTCAGCGGGGCGGCGAAATCGATCGACTATTCTTTCGGCGCTTCCCGGTACAAGACAAGCGGCATCTCGGCGGCCGATTCAGGCCTGGCCGGAAACTCCGAGCTCGACGGCTACACCAACTGGACTCTCTCGGGAAGACTGGGAATCGTTCTGCGCAAGAACTTGGAACTCGACCTCATCGCCCATTCGATCTGGGCCGAGACTGACATCGATAATTTCGGCGGGCCCTACGGTGATGACCCCAACAACACCCAGGCCTACCGGTCTCTCTATCTCAAAGGGCAGATGCGCGGGCTCTTCCTGAAGAACCGGTGGGAGCAGAGGCTGGCCGTTGCGGTCGTCGGCTCCCGCCGTTCCCATCGAAACCGTCCTGATGACGGCCATCCCGGGGAGGCCGAGGAAGGGCATTTCACCGGCCGGATGTTCACTCTAGATTGGCAGAACAATATCTTTCTCCATTCCGCTCACACGATGACGGCAGGCCTTACCTATGAAAAAGAACAGGGGGAATCGGAATACCTCTCGGAGAGCCTCTGGGGCCCGTATTCGAGCCTCTTTCCCCTGCGAAAGGCCGACACCATCGGCCTTTATCTCCAGGATTCCCTCCGCGTTTCCGGCCGTCTCTTTGCCACCGCCGGTTTCCGCTACGACCACCACAGCCGGAGCGGGGGCGCCGTCACCTACCGCTTGGCTCCCGCCTATATCATCGCGTCTTCCCAGACAAAGATCAGAGCCAGCCTCGGCAGCGGCTTCAAGTCTCCGTCCCTCTACCAGCTTTATGCGCCCGGAACGGTCTTTGGCCCGATCGGAAATGATGCCCTCAGGCCCGAGCGTTCCCTGGGCTGGGACGCCGGGATCGAACAGCCGCTGCTCAATGGGATAGTCCGGGTAGCGGTGGCCTATTTTCATAACGACTTTAAGAATTTGATCGATTTTTCCACTTCCGCGGGATACACCAACATCGGGAAGGCCGAGACCAAGGGAGTGGAGGTCGAGTTCGAGCTGAGGCCCCGGGAAAACTTGACGTTTAACTTATTCTATACCAAACTCGAAGCCAGGGATAAGACCCACAACACACGCCTCTTGAGAAGGCCCGAGGACACCCTCTCGGTCCGCCTGGCCCTATCCATTTTGGCCCGTTGGACGGCTGCCGTCTCCTTTGACCGGGTCGGCCGGAGGGAGGACATGAATTATTCCGCCTGGCCGTCCTTGTCGGTCACCCTTCCGGCTTATTCACTCCTCTCCGCGGTCGTTTCTTTCGAGGCCGGCCGAAACCTTCAGCCGTTCATCCGCCTGGATAACATCCTCAATTTCCGGTATATGCAGGTGTACGGCTACGGCTCGCTCGGTTTCTCCATCCAGGGTGGCGTGAGACTCAGTCTGTAAGGGCTCTGTGCCGGCAGAGTCTCAAATGGACGTTCCCCCCGCAGGTTCGGGGTGGCGTCGTTTTCGCCGACGCCTCCTCCGTCTTCGCTCGGTGCCCGCAGAAGGAAAGGCCTCCCCGAAGATGGCTTCGAAAGATTCCCCTTTGGCCGGCTCCCGGCCTTTGAAAATCAGGAAGTGAAGCCTCGTCGCTTCGCCGAAGAGAGGTCTTCGCGTCAGGGACCAGCGCATTTTCCCGGTGTGGAGAGCCCGCTCCATGGCGGCGATGAAGATCAAAATCTGGTTGGAGTCCGCCCGGAGCGAACGGGGGATGGTGACTTGCATCCCGGTTTTATGGAAGGCATCGCTGAGGACTTTCTGAAAATCGACTCCGTTCTCTTCGAATACGGGCCTGGCCCAGGGCCAGAAAAGCGCGGCATACATCCCGGCAAGAGAGAGAGGGGCTCCCGCCGCTTTAGCCTGGTCGAAAGCTTCCAGTATCGAGCTCAGCTCGGAGAACAATCCCGCATTTGTTTCGTATTTTTCACCTGCTTGGCCGAGGATATGCCGGAGGATCTCGAATTTCCGGAGCGCCTCGATGACGGGCTTGGTCTCATAAGCCAGGTCCTTGTTGAGTTCCTCGTAGAGACGCGCCCCGGAGCAGGCGGCGATCAGGTGGGCATGGACAGGGATTTCCCGCTCGGCCGCCTCCTCAACGGCGAAATCCAGGCGTGCGGCATAGCGGAGGACGCGCCAAATCCGGACGGGGTCCTCGGTAAACCGGACCGCCGGATCGCCTATGACCCGGACAGTCTTGCCGGCCAGGTCCTCGAGCCCACCGGCATAATCGAGGACGGCGTCATTGATAACATCATAGAAAAGCGCGTTGATGGTGACGTCCCGGCGAAAGGCGTCTTCCTCGGGAGTTCCGTAAGGACTAGGAGCCGGGCTCTCGCTGTCCGGGGTTGGTTTCTCGAGCCGATCGACGGCCCGCCGAAAGGTGGCCACTTCAATGGTTTTGCCGCCGCTGAAATGGACGTGGACCAGGCGGAAGCGCCGGCCGATGACGTAGGCGTTGGCGAAGCGCTTCTTTATCTGTCCCGGGCGGGCGTTGCTGACGACATCGAAATCCTTAGCCGGCCTGCCCAGCAGAAGGTCCCGGACCGCTCCCCCGGTGATGTAGGCCGTGAACCCGAGCCGGTGGAGACGGTAGACAACCTTCAGGGCGTTGGGATCGATATCCTGCCGCGAGATCGAATGTCCGGGCCTGTTGAGGACGACCGGTGTGACCGGCCGGTTCAGGGTGCCGATTGGATCATCCATGGAATATCGGGACGAGCGGTGGATCAGAGGTGTATATTGCGATATCCGGCCGTCCGTGTCAATTCCTGCCCGACCCTCTGACTAAAAGTGTGGTGATAGTGAGAAGGCGGCGAGTCTGATCAGCCGCAATCAGCCTAGCTCCCGTTCGGGTTTTTAACGCCGTTCCCTCAATGGTCGCTGCGGCCGATTGCGGCTGATCCTTCCATAGCCTGACATCAACCACACTTTTCGTCATAGAGACTTCCTGCGCCCTTTAAGGAGATTTATGTTTTTGGGGCATTTTCATAAAGAGCAGTTGATTTTCGCGGGCAGTTGCTATAAAGGATTATTGAGTTCAAGAAAGGAGGCCGTCTATGAAACGGAGGGAACTTCTGACCGGAGCGCTGGGCACAGCGGCGGCACTGTCCGCCGCCGGACCCGGTGTGCTCCGCGCAGCCAAGCTGAACACTCATATCCCGAAGGGAGGCCGTTTCAAGTTGAAATATGCGCCCTCCTTCGGCCAGTTCAAGAACCACGCCGGCGAAGACCTGATCGCCCAAATCCAATTCGCCGCCGACGAGGGGTTCAGCGCCATGTTCGATAACGGCATCATGAACCGCCCCGTCGCCGCACAGGAGCTTATCGCCCGGGAGCTGGCTAGGCGGGACATGACCTTGGGGCCGTTTGTCCTCTACGCCGATTTCAAAGTGAAGAGCTTTGTGACCCGGGACCCCGAGGTTCGCAACATGCTTCTCGACCTGATGCAAAAGGGCGTCGAGACGGCCAAGCGGGTCAACTGCCCCTGGGCGTTGGTCGTCCCCGGCCGGTATGATGAAAGCCTGGCCTGGGAATACCAGACGGCCAACGTCATCGAAAACCTAAAGGCTTGCGCGGAGGTCTGCGAACCCGCCGGCCCCATCTTGGTTCTCGAGCCCCTCAACCCCAGGGACCATCCCGGCCTCTTCCTGACACGAATCCCCCAGGCCTACGAGATCTGCCGGGCCGTGGCCAGTCCTTCCTGCAAGACCCTCGACGATATCTATCACCAGCAGATCAGCGAGGGCAACCTCATCCCCAACATCGAGATGGCCTGGGACGAGATCGCCGCCTTCCATTTGGGCGACAATCCCGGCCGGAAGGAGCCGACCACCGGCGAGATCAATTACAAAAATATCTTTAAATATCTCCATAACAGAGGATACGAGGGCACCCTTTGCATGGAGCACGGACAAAGCCTCAAAGGAAAGGAAGGCGAGCGGGCTGTGATCGAGGCCTATCGCGCTTGTGATGATTTCTGAAATGCGCTTTTTTGCTCGATGAATAGGAGGGAAAGGTGAAAAGACGAGAATTCATTAAGACGACGACGGCGGCTTCGCTGGCAGCGGCGATGCCCCGTATCTCGGGAGCCTATGCAGGAGGTTCGGACACGATCCGGGTCGGGGTCGTCGGCTGCGGCGGCCGGGGAACGGGCGCAGCGATCAACTGCCTGGAAGCCGCTCCCGGCGTCGAGGTCGTAGCGATGTTCGACCTCTTCACAGACCGCATCGAAAGCTCGCTGGCAAAGATCAAGGAGGTCCATCCGGGCAAGATCAAGGTCACCCCGGAACGGATGTTCACCGGGTTTGACGGCTATAAAAAGCTGTCCGCCCTGCCGGAAGTGAACCTGGTCATCATGGCCTCTCCGCCCGGATTCCGGCCGATGCAGCTCAAGGCGGCTGTCGAGGGAGGCAAAAACGTCTTCATGGAGAAACCGGTAGCCGTCGATCCCGTCGGCATCCGCTCCGTCCTCGCCTCGTCCGACCTGGCGATGAAGAATGGCCTGGCCATCGTCGCCGGCACCCAGCGCCGCCACCAAGTGCGCTATCTCGATATCATGAAACGTATCCATGAGGGGGCTATCGGAGAACTGGTCGGCGGACAGTGTTACTGGAACCAGGGCGACCTCTGGGTGAAGCCGCGGGAGCCGGGCATGTCGGAGATGGAATGGCAATGCCGGAACTGGCTCTATTTCACCTGGCTTTCGGGCGACCACATCGTCGAGCAGCACGTCCATAACATCGACGTCATCAACTGGGCCTTCCGGGCGCTCCCGGTCAAAGTGATGGCCATGGGCGGCCGCCAGGCGCGGACGGGACCCGAGTTCGGCAACATCTATGACCATTTCGCCGTGGAGTACGAGTACCCCAACGGTGTCCGGGTGATGAGCATGTGCCGCCAAACCAAGGGCGCGGCCGACCGCGTCGAAGAAAGGCTGGTCGGGACAAAAGGAGTCGCTTTCGGCTATGGGGAGATCACGGGCGCAAGCCCCTGGAAGTTCGAGGGAGACGAGCTAAATCCCTATGTCCAGGAGCACGCCGACCTGATCGCCGCCATCCGCGCCGGTAAGCCGCTAAACGAGGGCCGGAGGGTGGCCGAGAGCACGATGTGCGCGATCATCGGCCGGATGAGTGCCTACACGGGAAGGGCGATCAATTGGGACTGGGCGATGGGCAGCTCTCAGCTCGACCTGACGCCGAAGAATTACGCGTTCGGGCCGAACCCGGTCGACCCGGTCGCTGTCCCGGGCTTCACGCAGCTTATCTAATACGAGTCTGGCCTCTGCGGCCCCTGACCAGGCCCAAGTCCGGGAAAGAACCGTACCCCCGGGCAATCAACTGAAAATAGGTCATCCGCCCGCGCTGTCCGGTCTCTCTCTCATGCCGAGAATGGACTTGGCCTCCCGCACCAAGAAAAGTTATCCGGTCTTGGCGGGGCCGCGCCCCGCTGCCGGCTTCCCTATGGGGGCAGGAATATCCAGTGACCTGCTGCGTAGCGTCTTTGACACTACAATATCGAGATTAATGAGGAAATCTGCCACATTCAGATGGTCTGAGAAAAAAATCATAAATCGAACCATTTCTCCGGAAATTCCATATATAAAATGGGTGATAAATGGCTGTTCCGATGAAATCGACCGATCGTCAATAGCCCTCCGGCTGGAGAGACCAGCGTCCCCCTAGATTGCCGAGTGGATCCTGGGACGATTTCGCCCCACGGGAGACGCGTTTTCTCTTCTCGGTGACCTGGGTGAGGAATACACTCACCGGGTGACAACGTCGGGCCGCCGCAAAGCGCGCCGTTGGTGCCGCCGGCAGTTACCCGGCTTTTTTCCTGTCCTCATTTACTCCCACCCGGATGATCAAAGGTTCGGTGCGCGTACGGAGAAAAAGACAATTGATCCTGCGCAGGGGACTGGTGGTTGTGCAGTTCACCATCACTTTTCTTGTCTGCTTGGGCACCTTGGTGGTCTCCCGCCAGCTCCGTTTTGTCCATAACCGGGATTTGGCCTTCGACAAAGACCACGTCGTCATCATTCACAGGGCAAATGCACTGCGGCCCGAAGGCGCGGCCTTCAAGCAGTCTTTATTCCGGCACCCGGGTATTTTGGCGGTCTCCCACAGCGAGTCCCTGCCGGGAAATCACTTCGACCCCACCACCCATCGTCTAGAGGGAAGCCCCCCACAGCGGTATACAGCTTGATGACCATGTGCGCCGACGAGGATTTTTCATTCCTCTACGGGCTGGAGTTGGCGGCGGGACGATATTTCAATTCCACGATTTCCACGGACGGCACCTCCGCCATGGTCATCAACGAAGCAGCGGCCCGGGGATGGGTCTTTCCGACCCTGTCAGAAAGCGGATTTATAAAGAATGGGGCGAGGCCAAATCGGGAGAGTTCGTAACCATTGTCGGGGTTCTGAAGGATTTTCACTTCGCCTCCCGAATCCTCATAAGCGGAGTGTTGTTTCTGCCTACCGCTTTGTATCTCATGACGGCGGCCTTGATGTCCGTGGCATTCCGAGCCATCAAAGCCGCATCCGTAAATCCTGCGGAATCCCTAAAGTATGAATGAGGAAGAAAACAGCCGGATCACAGTGAAGTCAATGAAATTTTAAAATGTGGAAACGAATCATGATTGACCTGACCCCAAAGGAAACCGTTGTGCTCGTGGCCGTCCTCCGGTTGAAAAAAAACGCCTATGGAGTGGCCATCCGGGAGGAGATGACCAGGATCACCAAAACCACCGTGACTTACGGCACCCTCTACAGCTATCTCGACCAGTTGTTCCGAAAGGGCTATTTGGCAAAGAGCTACGGAGAACCGACCCTGGAAAGAGGCGGGCGGCGAAAGATCTACCACCGCCTCACCCCGAGAGGAAGACAGGCCTTAAGAGAAGCCTTCGAGTTTCAGAAGACGCTGGTGGCTAAGCTCGGGAACATGGCTGTCGAATTCACCTAGGACTCCGACGAGCTTCCCATAGGAAACCGCCGCCCCTTAGGATCGAAGTTGATACCGCCCGTGACGAAATAATAACAGCTTCGCCCCCGTCGCCCTGTCACTCGACATACTCGAAGATCTCTTCGATCCCAGCCTTGAACACCCTGGCGATGCGGAAGGCCAGGGCCAGCGAAGGGACGTAGCGGCTCTGCTCCATAAGAATGATGGTCTGGCGGGTGCAGCCGGCCTGCCTGGCCAGTTCTTGCTGGGTCATCTCTCCGGCTTCGAAGCGGTACCGGCGGATCTTGTTGCGGATCTCAGCCTTGGCCATGTCGGAAGGCCTTAGACTCCAGGATGAGCGCGATCACTGACGATGAAATGAAAGCGGCGAAACTCGTCGAATACGCCAAAAACCACATCCATCCGACCGGAACGAAGCCGCCGCCCTGATGTCTCTCCCAGAGGAAGATGGACAGGACGAACACATAAATGAGGACGACGACGAAGGCGCTGGCGTTGGCCCGCATCCTGATATCCTCGTCCCTTTCGTCCCTGCCGACGTCACCCCCCTGCCGCGTCCGGGTCAGGAAGTTCATGAGCATGAAAAAGATGTATCCGCCGGCGATAAGGGCCGCCCCGGCGAGGCGACGCCATTTCTCCAAAGCATACCGCTCCGGCCCGCCCCCGATGAAAAAGATGACCGAGAAAGCGGCCATAACCGATCCCCAGATAAGGAACGTGAAAACGGCTCTTTTCCTGGCTTGGGTCATTGAAACCTCCTGATTCTCCTAGCAATCCTCTAAATGTAACAATAATATTACATAATGTAATATATTATAGTCTATTTGTCAATAATATCTTTCTTTTTATTTTTCCCCAGGAAATTCGCGCCTCGTTCAGAGAGGTTCAATCAAAAGGAGGGGCACTTCTCCCGGCCCCAAGAAAGGAATCAGATCAAAAAAACATCAAAAGCTTTATGGCAGAATGATTCAGAACACGAGCTCCCATTTCTTCTTGATGGCGGTCAGGTCTTTCTCCTTGGCGACATAGCTTTCGACATAACCGCAACTGCCGCAAACATAGTTATCCATGGCGGCGGCTTTAACCCCGCTGACAGGAATCGTGTTGCTGTTGTTCCATCCCGACTTCAGGCCGACCTTTGTTCCGTGGTAAACTTCCCTTGACTGACACTTTGGACAAACGCCTTTTCTCATGTTCCCTCCTTGGGCCGGCCGGAAGCCGACGTTAGATCCGCAGTCACAAGTTTCTTATTCCGCTCGCGCCGGATCGCCTCGTGCAGGATGAATTCGATCTGCCCATTGACGCTCCGGAATTCATCGGCGGCCCAGCGTTCGAGTTCCCTCCATATCTCAAGTTTGAGACGGAGGAGGAAAGATTTTTTCTCTGCCATGAGTCAGTTCACTTAGGTCATTTGTATAAGGTTCCCGTATTGATCACGGGTGTGGCTTCAGCCTCGCCGCAGAGCACGACCAGAAGGTTGCTGATCATAGCCGCTTTGCGTTCCTCGTCGAGTTCGACGACTTTTTTCGACTGCAGGTCCTCGAGGGCCATTTCCACCATCGAACAGGCGCCGTGGACGATTTTTCGCCGGGCGGCGATAATAGCCTCGGCCTGCTGGCGACGAAGCATCGCCCCCGCGATTTCAGGCGAGTAGGCCAGGTGCGTGAGCCGCGTCTCCTCCACCGCAACGCCGGCCTTAGCCAGCCTTTCCTGGAGTTCTTTTTTCAGGACGGAGGAGACTTCATCGATGCCGCTGCGAAGAGTGACTTCCTCCTCCTCCTCGCCGTGGTCGTAAGGATAGCAGTTCGCCAAGTGGCGCAGCCCGGCGTCGCTCTGGATCTTGACATAGTGCTCATAGCGGTCGACATCGAACAGGGCATAAGCGGTGTTTTCGACCCGCCAGACGACCACGGCCGCGATTTCAATCGGGTTGCCCCGTTTGTCATTGACCTTCAGTTTTTCCACTTCGAAATTGCGGATGCGCAGGGAAAGAGTATATCGGCTCCGCGGCAGGGCCAGTTTGAAGGGATTGGTCCAATGGAATCCGTCCTGTTTGATCGTCCCTTTGTACCTTCCAAAAAGGATGAGCACCTTGGCCTCGTTCGGCTGCAGCGTGAAATAGCCTACGGGAAGGACAAAGACCGTCACGATGAAGAGAAAGGCCAGGGCAACGATTCGGAACGCTGACCATGCGTCTCCGGATATCGACGCCGCGAACAACCAGATCATCAGGACGACGAGCAACAGATGAATGGCCAGGACCGGCCACCCGCCATAAGTCTTGCCGGGTTTTTCAGTCGTCATAATAACCTCCCTGATGATATCATATCGATATTATTAATATATCACTTCGCAAGCAGTTAGTCAAGTTTTTTGACATTGGTCTCCTTCCGTATTATAGGAATTGCGGATCTGGACGTGTCTGTTTTTTTCGCTGATATCCGGTTCCTCGAGTGGTCAATTTGACCCAAAGGGACCCTTCGATCCACCCTGGTTCCTTGGAAACATCTAAATGGGGAAGCCGACCGGGGCTTCTGTGATCATCATAAATTCCCGATAAGTCCGGTGTGGGGACGGCGGCCCGGCCGAAGAAAGGTCAGTGGTCTATTCAATTGACACCCAGTCCCTGTACTTATATCCTTATCCCGTTGAATACGATGGGATGCACAGCAATCATTAACAGGATGAAATTCAGATGGGGAT
>CAYOZW010000048.1:0-17900 GCA_964408495.1 uncultured Eubacteriales bacterium | reverse complement strand
AAGGAGGGGAGTATCCTGAGCCAGCGCCCGGGCGATCAGGACCCGTTGACGTTCGCCCCCGCTCAAGTGAGCCACTTTTTTATCTTGAAGCGGGGCAATCTCGACCATCTCCAGGACCTCTTTGAGGAGGAGGTGGTCCGCAGAGGAAAGGCCGGACAGCCTGCCCTGGTGGACGTATCGGCCCATGGCCACGAGCTCAAACACGCTGAAATCGAAGGTCAGGTCGGCGATCTGGGGGACAAAGGCGATCTTCCTGGCGATTTCTCGCCGCGCTAAGTGGAAAAGATCGGTCCCGTCGATAGCCACCTCCCCGGAGGCATCTCTCAGAAGTCCTTGCAGTGCCTTGATAAGAGTGCTCTTGCCCGATCCGTTGGGGCCGAGGATACAAGCGAACTCGCCTTTCTCGAGGCGAAGGTCGATGTCCCGGATCACATCCCCGCCGCCATAACCGGCGTGCAGTTTCTTGACTTCAAGGATGCCCATCGGATTGAGGTTTTATCCCTTTTGACGCAGAAAATCAAGAAATTGCCCCGGAACTCCCAGGCTTGGCTCTTTCCAAGGACCGCCTGAGGGCGGAAAAAGAGACGGCCAGGATAGCGGCCACTCCGGCGCATCCGAACCAGAGCGCGTTCCCGCCGAAACGGCCGTAAACGGCCGCCCCGGCCACCGGGCCGATGATGAAGGCCAACGAAAAGGCAAAGCTGAAGATCCCCATGTACCGGCCCCGGGTTTTCGGCCCGGCCCTGCCCGCGATCAAGGCTGTGATCAAGGGCATGCTCAGGATTTCGCCGAAGGTCCAGACGGCCACGGTGAAGGCGGCGTAGAAAAAACCCCGGCCCAGGGGCATCAGGCCGAAACCCAGACCAAGCAGGACAAATGAAAGGTTGATCATCCGCGTTCGGGAATACGCCCGGACCCTTTCCATCAAAGCCATCTCCAGGGTGACGATGAGGACCGTGTTCACGGCCAGAAGCCTGCCGATCTGGTCTTCTGCCAGGCCGTAGACGCCGCGCATGTAGAGCGGGAACGTCGTCAGGAGCTGGACGAACACAGCCCCCCAGACAACGACCAGGAGCATGAGCAAGAGAAAAGGCCGGTCACGCCAGGGCGACCGAACGTCCCCGGCTAGCTTCGAGCCCTCCTGAGCTTCGGCGGCGCGGAGCTTTCTCTCCGGTTTCTTCCAAATTACCAGGAAGAGTCCGGCCGCGGCGAGACAGGTCAGGCCGTCGGCCCAGAAGAGGAGCCGGTAGTCACGGAGCGCTAGAAGACCTCCCATTGCCGGGCCGATTGTCACGCCGAGGTTGTTTGCCAGGCGGTTGAGGGCGAAGCCCTTGACTTGGAGATCGGGGGGACAAACCCTCGACATGGTGGCGGCGTTAGCCGGATAAAGAGCGCCGGCGGCCGTCGAAAAGAGAAAGAGGATGGGCAGGAGGCCCAAAGGAGAACGGACTTGGCCGAGGGCGAGGAGGAATCCGCCGGAGAGAGCGAGGCTCAGCTTCTGAACCGAGGTGGACCCGATCCGGTCTGAGAACCAGCCCCCCAGGTAGGCTCCTGCCAAGGAACCTGCGCCGTAGAGGCTGATCGCCTGACCCGCCCGGGCGGGTGTGAAGCCGAGCCGTTGCGTCAGGTAGAGGGATAGGAAAAAGATAACCATCGCTCCTGAGGAGTTGACCAGGTTGACGGCGAAGAGAAACCAGGCTTCCTTGGGCAGGCCGCTGTAGGCGCGGCGGTAAAGATGCACAATGCCTTTGATCATCGCCTAACGGGGGCTATTATAGCAAAAACCCGCCGCCGGAGTTCTTGGTTTCCTTGACATTTAATGGAAGATGCATCTAATATTGTCCGGTATAAAATTCCAAGATAATCAAGGGTTTAACTTGACCGGGACGGACTGAGATGAAAGACGTTTATCCATTCCAGGAAATCGAGGAGAAGTGGCAGAAGGTCTGGACGGAGGAGAAGGTTTTTGCGGCCAGCGACGTCCCCGGGCGGACAAAATATTATTGCCTGGAGATGTATCCTTATCCCTCGGGCCGGATTCATATGGGGCACGTTCGCAACTATTCTATCGGCGACGTCATCTCCCGCTTCAAGCTCATGAAGGGTTTCAACGTCCTCCATCCCATCGGCTGGGACGCCCTGGGCATGCCGGCCGAGAACGCCGCCATCAAGCACGGCATCCACCCCCAGGAATGGACTCTTGACAACATCGCCCACATGAAAAGACAGCTCCAGCGGCTGGGATTCAGCTACGACTGGTCCCGCGAGGTCAACACCTGTCTTCCGGAGTACTACAGGTGGAACCAGTGGATCTTCTTGAAGATGTTCGACCGGGGATTGGCCTTCCGAAAGAAGAGCTGGGTCAACTGGTGTCCCCAGTGCCGGACGGTCCTGGCCAATGAACAGGCGGCAGGCGGGGTTTGCTGGCGTTGCGATTCGGTCGTCGAGCAGAAGGAGATGGACCACTGGTTCCTGAAGATCACGGCCTACGCCAGGGAGCTCCTGGAGGGACACCGCCTCCTCGAGAAATGGCCGGAACACGTTCTCTTGATGCAGAAGAACTGGATCGGGGAAAGCGAAGGCGCCCACATCTCCTTTCCTTTGAAGGACTTCCCGAAAACGATCGAGGTTTTTACCACCCGTATCGACACGATCTTCGGCGCGACTTTCATGCTTCTCTCGCCGGAACATCCCCTCAGCCGGGAGCTTTTGGCCGGGTCGCCCGATAGGGAAGGCCAACGCCAAGAGATGGTCCGAACTGTCCGGGACGCCCGGATGAAGGAGGAGGTTGGAGAAGCTGAAAAGAAAGGGATTGACACGGCCAAGAAGGCAATCAACCCGTTCTCCGGGGAGGAAATTCCCATCTGGATTGCCAACTATGTGCTTATGGACTATGGAACTGGGGCCGTCATGGCGGTACCCGCTCACGACCAGCGTGATTTTGAGTTCGCCAGGAAATACGGATTGACCATCCGGCCCGTGATCGCGCCCGCCGACAATCCCGTCCTCGAGGATCCCCTGGAGAGGGCAACCGAAGAATACGGCGTCCTGGTCAATTCCGGCTCTTTTTCAGGCTTGAGTTCCGAGGAGGCCAAGGAGAGGATGTCCGAGCACGCTCAGGAACGCGGCTTCGGTCGAAAAAGCCTCACCTACAGGCTGCGGGATTGGGGAATCTCCCGTCAACGGTACTGGGGAACGCCCATCCCCATAATCTATTGTCAGGCCTGCGGGACGGTCGGCGTTCCCTATGAAGATCTTCCTGTGGAGTTGCCTTTTGATGTGGAATTCACGGGGGAAGAAGGCTCCCCTTTGGAAAGAGCCCCAGGATTTGCAGAAGCAACCTGTCCAAAATGCGGCGGAAAGGCGCGGCGGGAGACGGACACGATGGACACGTTTTTCGACTCTTCCTGGTATTTCTTCCGCTACCTTTCGCCCCATAAGCAGGATGGCCCTTTTGACCCGGCCAGCGCCTCCTACTGGCTTCCCATCGACCTCTACATCGGCGGCGTAGAACATGCCATCCTCCATCTCATCTATGCGCGCTTCTTCACCAAGGTTCTTAGAGACCTGGGCTGTTCGTCGGTCGACGAACCCTTCCCCCATTATCTCGCTCAAGGCATGGTCACCAAGGACGGAGCCGCCATGTCCAAGTCGAGGGGAAATGTGGTCGACCCTGATGAGATCGTTCAGAAGTACGGCGCCGATTCTCTGCGCCTGTTCATGCTCTTCGCCTCGCCTCCGGACAAGGAGTTCGCCTGGGCCGAAGATGGAATTGAGGGGGCGTTCCGTTTCCTCAACCGTGTCTGGGGCATCGTCGAGGAGAACCGGGATCTTTTTGGAGGCGAGGCGGCCTCTCTGGAGAAACCTGAGCGGGCCGGGGGGGTGACCCTGCTCAGGAAGACCCAGCAGACGATCCGCAAGGTGACCGAAGACATCGAGAAACGATTCCACCTCAACACGGCTATCAGCTCGATCATGGAGCTTTATAACCAGGTCAAAAAAGAGAAGAACGCGCTCCGGCAAACCGATGAGGGAAGGGGAGTGCTGCGGCTGGCTTTAGAAAGCCTGATCACCCTTCTCTCGCCCTTCACGCCTCATTTCTCGGAGGAGCTGTGGGCGAGGACGGGTCACCGCGGACTCCTGGCCTGCTCGCCTTGGCCGGACTTCGACCCGGATCTGGCCAGGGAAGAAAAGGTCATCATCGTCGTCCAGGTCAACGGCAAACTCCGGGACAAGTTCGAGGCCGATCCCGATATCGGAGAGAACGAAATGAAAGAGCGAGCCCTGGCGCTCGACCGCATCCGGACCGCGATCGGCGGGGGGACGATCCGGAAGGTGATATGCGTCCCGAACAAGCTGGTCAATATCGTCGTGTGAAGGAGATGGAAACGAAAAGGATTATCAGCCTGGCGCTTGCTTGCCTGGCCCTCGTCCACTGCGGCTACTATCTGCGCGGAACGGGAAGCTCACTTCCCCAGTACATCAAAAGGGTCGAGGTCCCCATGTTCAAGAACATGACCACCCGATTCGACCTGGATGTAACGCTGACCCAAAGCGTTGTCGACGAACTCCTCAACCGCGGCAAGGTCGAGGTGACCAGCGACTCTGGAGCCGCCGACGCTATCCTTATCGGTGAGATCAATGCCTTCAATGTCATCCCGATCGCCTTTACTGACCAGAGCACGGCCGACCGCTATACGATTACTGTGGTCGCCAAAATCGTCCTTCGTGACCTGACCAACCAGAAGGTCATCTTTTCGAACCCCTCCTTTGTTTATCAGGAGGAGTACGAGGTGCCCCAGGGGACCAGTTTTGAAACCTGGGAAAGCGAAGCCATCAGCAAGGTGGCGGAGAAGTTCGCCAGCAGCCTGGTCAGCACTCTGCTTGAGGGGTTTTGAATGAGGGCCTTTGACCCCTTGGCCACCGAGATCAGAGAGGACCGGCTGGCCTCCTGCTATTTTTTTTACGGGGAAGAAGAGTATCTGGCCGAGCTATTCATCCGGCGTCTCAGGCAAGCCCTCATCACCCCGGATGCTCAGGGTTTCAACCTCGAACGGTTCGATCTAGCCGAGATGCGCTGGGCGGATGTTATCGACACGGCCAGAACGGCGCCCTTTTTCTTCTCTCCCTGGCGTATCGTCGTTGTCAAGGCTTCTTTGGAAGATAGCGGGGATCGCAGGGGCTCCAGGGAGCGCCGAGAGGGCTCCAGAAAAATTTCTTCTCTTGATGAGAAAATTATCCGAGAATACTTTCGTTCCCCGGCCTCGCGAACGGTCCTTGTCGTAGTGGTAGTCGGCCGGATCAAGAAGAGCCACCCGCTGGTCAAGTTTTTCGTTTCCCTCCCCCCGTCGAAAGTCCAGACCCGGGAATTGAAGCCTTTAAAGACGAAAATCCTTCATGACTGGATGGCCAGGCATTTGGCCTCGTTGGGCAAGTCGGCCACTCCCGCCGCTCTGAGCCGTCTGGAAGAGATCGTCGGGAACGACCTCCGCCGGATCGACCAGGAACTGGAGAAGCTGGCCGTCTACACGGCCGAGCGGAAAATGGTCGATCTTGAAGACGTCCATCAGGTCTGTGACTGGACGAGGTCGTTCGTCGAGTGGGACCTTACAGATGCCCTGAAAAAGGGGGACCCGAGACAATCATTGGTCACCCTGAACAGGGCTTTTCAAGAGGGGGAGAAGCCTGAAAATATCCTCCGTGTCCTGGCCAACTTCTTCCGTGACCTCCTGCTGTCTAAGCTCTGGCTCAGGGAAGGTCGCGACCGGAAAGAGATCTTCTCTTTCCTGAAACCGCAGATCAAGGAAACCTTCGTCAAACTCTACGCGGATGAATTCAGGGCCCTCTTTTCTCTAGTCGACAACCTCCCGCTCGAGGAACTGAACTGGGCCATTGGAGAAATGGAGAAAATCGATCTTTTAATAAAAACATCCGATGCTTCTGCACAGACCATGATCGAGACGTTCCTTGTCGAATACTTCGATCGACGGAATCAGGCCGGGGAAAAGCGGATGGCTAGCTGGAAGGGGAGGGGTTAATGAGACCCACTTTCCGGGAGAGACGGGATTTAAGGCGGGCGGCTTTATTCTTGTGGATGGCGCCCTTTTTGCTGGATTTGTCGATCAGGGAGACCGTCGGGGGAACAAGCTTCTGAGCAGCTTCCTTATCGTGCTGCTGAGTGGCTTCCCGGAGCTTTTTGACTTGGCCGCGGAGGACAGATTTATTCTTCCGGTTGACGGCGTTCCTTCGGATGCTGCGGCGGTGCTGGCGAATTGCCGACGGGTGCTTAGCCATGGTCGACTCCTTATTTGAGTTCATATGATAGAGTATGCGGCCTTCGAAGTCAACCAACACGATGGCAAGTGATTAATGATCATCGTTTTACAGAGGGTGAGAGAAGCTTGGGTGGAGGTGGGTGGACGGGTTGGAGGAAGGATCGGCCGGGGGATCTGCCTCCTTGTCGGGATAGAAAAAGGCGACACTTGGGAGGATGCCGAGTCCTTGGTGAGGAAGGCGACAGAACTCCGTATTTTCCCCGACGGTGAAGCCCGGATGAACCTTTCCTTGGCCGAGGTCGGCGGGGAGGTCTTGGCCGTTTCCCAGTTCACCCTGGCGGGTTCAACAAGAAAGGGACGGCGGCCGAGTTTCGACGGGGCTGAAGAGCCCGGCGCCGCGGCCTCCATGTTTGAGGATTTGATCGGTCGGATCCGCCGGCAAGGATTCCATGTGGAAACGGGGATTTTTCAGGCCGAGATGAACGTCCACATCAACAATGAGGGGCCTGTGACCTTCGTCCTTGAATCCCGACGGGCTCATGAGAAGAAGGGGGCGATCAGCCGCTGAAGCGCACGCTGCTGATTTTCCGGAGAGAGGCGACGGCTGCCTGTCGTACGTATGGGCTTGGGTCCTTGGTGAGTTCGATGAGGAGGGCGAGAGCCTCCTTTCCGCCGATCTCTCCGAGGGCATCCGCGGCGCTCTTCCTGACATCGACATTCGGGTCGGATAGGACCGTGCGGATGGCCGGCACAGCGGCGCCGTCCTTCCTCAGGCCGAGCACCCTGAGCACGGCGCTCTTCATGTACCAGAGAGGTTGAGATAATTTTTCATAGACAGGGGAAAAGTCCCAGATCTCTCTCTTGCTGAGTTCCTGGACCAAGAAATCCCGGTTGATTTCGCAATGGTCGGAGAGGCTTTCCAGCAGAACCTTGAGCACCCAAGGAGCCTTGAGCCTGGCGATGGCTTTCAGGATCTTTAGGCGCTTGTTTTTGTCGGTATGGGAATCCAGTTTCCGGAGGACGGCCGCGGCATAGTATTCGTCCTTTCTGTCTTTTTCTTCGAACTCCTTGAGGGCGCGCTTGGCGGCATTGGCGAGAGCCCGGAAGTCGTCCTCGAGAAAGCTTTTGTAGAGGTCGGGCTCCTGGAAAGATGTCTCCCGGAGGAACTTGAGGGCCGTCGCTTTGACCAATGGGGAAGCGTCCTTTTCTCTCAGAACGGAGAGAAGAAACATGATCCTCTCCTCCCTGGATAGAACTTCAATATGAGTGTATAGAAAGCGAATCTTTTCCTGAGGAGGGAGAGGAAAAAATTGTTCCGCAAAATCTTCGAGCGTCATCTCCGCCCAGCCGATATCCAACGAACTCAAACCATGTCGAGAATATGTCCCAGTTTCTCTTTTTTTGCTTTTAGGTATTTGATGTTGGCTCCGTTGGGCGGGATCTCGATCGGTACCCGCTCAACGATCTCGAGCCCATAGCCGGCCAGTCCGACGAACTTGCGGGGATTATTGGTCATCAACCTGATTTTCTTTACTCCCAGGGCGACCAGGATTTGGGCCCCGATCCCATAATCCCGTTGGTCCGGCTTGAATCCGAGCTGGCGGTTGGCTTCCACAGTATCCGCACCCAGGTCCTGGATTGCATAAGCCTTGATCTTGTTTGTCAATCCGATCCCCCGGCCTTCCTGGTTGAGGATATACAGAATGACCCCCTGACCTTCCTTCTCGATGATTTCCATGGCTCGCTGGAGCTGCTGGCCGCAATCGCAGCGGCTGGATCCGAAGGTGTCCCCGGTTAAACACTGAGAATGCGCCCGGACCAGGATGGGTTTGTCCCCCTCGATCTTCCCTTTGAGCAGGGCGACATGATACTCGTGATGGATCATGTCTTCGAAGATGTCGATCCGGAAGTGGCCATGCCGGGTGGGAAGGTCAGCTTCATCGATCTTCTTGACCAGGCTCTCGGTCCGCATCCGATACTTGATGAGGTCGGCGATCGTCAGGATGGGAATACTGTGCTCCAGGCTGAAGGCCTCGAGTTGAGGCATCCGGGCCATGGTTCCGTCCTCATTCATGATCTCGCAGATAACGCCGGCCGGCTTCAACCCGGCCAGCCGGGCCAGGTCCACGGCCGCTTCGGTTTGGCCGGCTCTGGACAAAACCCCCCCCTCCTTGGCTTCGAGGGGGAAGATGTGTCCAGGCCGCACCAGGTCGGATGGCGCGGTCTTGGGATCGATGGCGGCTTGGATGGTCTTAGCCCGGTCGAAGACCGAGATCCCGGTGGTGACGCCTTCCTTGGCGTCGATGGAAACGGTAAAGGCGGTCTCAAAGCGGGATGTGTTCTCCCGCACCATCAGAGGGAGTTGAAGCTCGATAAGCCTTTCTTTTGACAGGGGGAGGCAGATGAGACCTCGTCCGAAGCGGCTCATGAAATTAATGATCTCCGCGGTGGTCTTTTCGGCGGCGACCATCAGGTCGCCCTCGTTCTCCCGATCCTCATCGTCGACGATGATGATCAACCGGCCCGCGGAGACTTCCCCCAGTGCCCGCTCGACGGAGACAATCGGAGACTTCTTTTCCATCCGGTTGGCCATTAATTTCTTCTTAAGGCTCATGAGCGAAGAGCCGCTTCATGAGGCCCTGTTTTTTCCTCGCAAAATCCAATTATACACGTATTTGCCGATTATGTCACACTCCAGATTCACCGTCCGGCCCTTCCTCAGGTCATTGAGGTTTGACTTAGCGATTGTCAGGGGGATCAGTTCGACATCGAAAGAGGATGTCCCGAGCCTGGCGACAGTCAGACTGACCCCGCTAACGGCGACGGAGCCCTGGGGCACAAGAAAAGGCTGGAGGTTGCTGGGATAGGAGATAGTGAGCCGGCGGCCGGGAGCTCTATTTACGACTCTGAGCACTTTGCCCAGGCCATCGATATGCCCGCTGACCAGATGTCCGCTGAGAGGCGACTGGAGCGTTAGCGGCAGCTCCAGGTTCAGTTTCTCACCCCTCCTGAGCAGGCCAAGGTTTGTTTTGGAGATGGTTTCCTGAGAGATGTTGAAGAAGAGGGTCTTCGCCTCGCGCCGGAGGAGGCTCAAACACACCCCTTCGACCGCTATGCTTTCCCCCTCTTCTTGGGAGGGAAAAGACGGTGGTACCTCTATGGCCAGCTCCTTTTTGCCAGATCGATAACCCAGAAAAATCCCCTGATGGTGAATAATTCCTGTGAACATTATAGGTATCCTTCGATGACGGTATCGTCTCCGATTGTGAACGTAGACGTTCGGCGGATCTTCCATGAGTCCTGCATCCGCCTGATGCCCTTTCCTTCGAGGAGGGAAGGGGCGGCGGTCCCTCCTATGATCCGTGGGGATAAGGTCAGGAAGAGCTTGTCGGCGAACCGGCCCTCGATCATGGCCGTTAGCAGGCGGCTTCCTCCCTCGACGAGGAGGCTGGTGATCCCGCGACCGCCCAGATGAGTGAGGACCTTGGCGATGTTGACGGGCCGCGTGGCGCCGGGGATTTCGACAACTTCTATCCCCCGTTTTTCGAGAAGATTCCTTTTATGAGGGGGGGGCCGTCCAGCCGCAAATACGATGATCGCTCCTTCGGAGAGCGAGGATAGGATCCGGGCGTGGAGTGGAAGGCGCAGCTGAGAGTCGAGGATCGTGCGGACGACCTTTTTCCCGGACCATTGGGGATGGCGAACGGTGAGCAAGGGATCGTCCCTAAGGATCGTCTGGATGCCCACCATGATGGCATCCTGTTCTCCTCTGAGGAGGTGGACATAATCCCTGGTCAGGGGCGATGAGATCCAACGGGAATCTCCTGTCCGGGTGGCGGTCCGGCCGTCAAGACTGAGGGCGGCCTTTAGGGTGACGAACGGGATGCCTTGGGTAATGTGCTTGATATAGCCTTCATTCAGAGTGAGGTTCCTCTCCTTGAGGAGACCGACGGAGACATCGATCCCGGCTGCGCGCAGCTTTCGGATTCCCTTCCGAAATACGAGCGGGTTAGGATCGAGCGAAGAGACGACGACCCGTTTCGGCCCGGCCTTGATAACGGCGTCCGCGCAGGGCGGAGTCCTTCCCCAGTGGACACAGGGCTCCAGAGTGATATAGAGCGTGCTCCCCCTGGCCGAGGGGCCCGCCCGTTCCAAGGCAACGGCTTCGGCGTGGGGCTTGCCCGGGCGTTCATGATAGCCCCAGCCGATGATCGCGTCCCGGCGGACGACGACCGCCCCGACATAAGGATTCGGGCTGGCCCAGCCCCTGGCTTTCTCGGCCAGGCCGTAGGCCATCTCAAGATAGGCAATGTCTTTGATTTCGGTCATGAAAGCAGGGCGGTGACGAAATCCCGGGGAGAAAATGGCAAGATGTCGCCGGCATTCTCTCCCACTCCGATGTATTTGACGGGGAGCCGCAGTTCCTCGACGATGCTGATGATGGACCCTCCTTTGGCCGTACCGTCGAGCTTGGTCAGGAAGATACCGGTGATTCCGGTGAACTTGAGGAATTCCCGGGCCTGCACAAGGGCGTTTTGGCCGATGGTCGAATCCAGAACCAGGAGAATTTCCAAAGGTGCAGTGTCGACCTCCCGGGCGATGATCCGCTTGACCTTTTCGAGCTCGCCCATCAGGTTGGCATTGGTATGGACTCGCCCGGCGGTATCGACTAGGAGAAGATCGTAGCCGTGGGCCTTGAAAGATTGGAGAGCGTCATAGACCACCGCCGCTGGGTCGGCGCCATAATGACCACGGATGACCGGGAGATTCAGCTTTTTTCCCCAGATCTGCAGCTGCTCCTGGGCAGCCGCCCGGAAGGTATCGGCGGCGACCATTAGGACCCTCTTCCCCATGGTTTGGAAATGCAAGGCGAGTTTAGCCAGGGAGGTTGTTTTCCCGCCGCCGTTGACACCAACCATCATGATTACCGCCGGGGAGCGATCAAGTGCAGGTTCGGCGGAATAATGACTGAGGATCCGGATGAGTTCTCCGTGCAAAGCGTCTTGAACTGCCGCCGCGGGATCTTCTTTTCTCGTTTTTTCTCTTATTGCCTGGATGATCCGCTCGGTGGCAGAGGCTCCCGTGTCGGCTAAGATCAGAGCCTCTGCAAGATCCTCCAGGATCACATCGCGCGGCCTGCCGCTCTGGAAAAGACCTTCCAACCTCTCCCGGAAGGTCCGGCGCGTCCTTTCGAGTTTTTCCCTTAGGTTGTCCAGCACGGCAGTCATTATATTTTTGGGATCCCAGCCCGTCAATACCCCTCGTCTGGCCGCACGGGGAAGTATCTCCGGGTCCGTGAAAATGGGGTTGGGGGCACGCAGCCGCCCTCTGCCCCCGCACCCCGGGGAACCAGTCCCGTCGGCTCCCTGCCCCCAACCCCATCACGGGAAAAGAGATGCTTGCGCCGCACGGAGCTCGGTTGAGGAATAGGGGGGATTGTGATAGATATAGTTGATGCAGATGGACGATTCCCGCTGGCTGATTACAGCCCTTCGCCCCGAAGCCGACATCCTGGCCGCCGAACTGGGCATCCCTCTGCCGATCGCCCGGGTTTTAACCAACCGAGATGTCTTGACTCCGGAAGCGGCCCGAACGTTCCTCGAGGGAACCATGGCCGATCTCCATAATCCCTACCTGATGGCCGGGATGGACAGGGCCGTCGCCAGGATTGAGGAGGCGATCCAAAGAAAAGAGAAGATCCTGGTTTTCGGGGATTATGATGTCGATGGAGTCCTCTCGGTGGTCATCCTTCTCAAGGCCCTTGCCGGGTTGGGGGCGGAAGTAGACTATTTCATCCCGGAACGGCTCAAGGAAGGCTATGGGATCAAGGAGGCACACCTGAAGATCGCTAAAGAAAGGGGTGCCGGCCTGATCGTGAGTGTCGATTGCGGGGTTAAAGCCGTCGACTTTACCGATAAGGCTAAGAAAAGCGGTCTGGACGTGATCATCACTGACCATCATTTTCCCGGTGATGAACTGCCCGAGGCGGTTGCCCTGCTCAATCCCGTGCTTGAAATGTCCGGCTATCCTTACAAGGGGCTGGCTGGGGTAGGGGTGGTCTTTAAGCTGCTCCAGGCGTTGCTCGAAAAGCGGGGGAAATCGGCCCATCTGCCTCATTACGCCAAGCTCGTGGCCATAGGGACGATTGCCGATGTCGCCAATCTCCGGGGAGAAAACAGGCTGTTGGTCAAGTCGGGCCTCGAAGGGTTAGCGAAAGTCTCCAACCGGGGATTACGCAGTCTTCTCGAGGAGTGTGGATGTCTCGACATGAAGGTTTCAGAGGGGGATGTGGGTTTCCGCATCGCCCCCCGGATCAATGCTGCGGGCCGAATGGGGGCAGCCGACGATGCTGTCCGGCTGTTCTTGTCAGATGATGATTCGGAATCTCGCCGACTGGCCCAGAAGCTGAGCGCATTGAATTCTCAAAGGCAGAAGGAGGAAAACAAGATTTTTTCCGAGGCCGAGGAACGCATCCAAAACGGCGCGCTGGACAAACGATACAAAATGCTGGTCCTCGGTTGCGAAACCTGGCATCGTGGGATCATTGGGATCGTCGCTTCCAAGCTCAAGGATGCTTTTAACCGGCCGGTGTTGCTCTTTAACTACAAAGACGGCAAGGCCCACGGTTCCGGGCGGAGCTTCAGCCAGCTGCCGCTGATCGAGTGTCTCGATGCCTGCCGCGATATCTTCCTGGATTACGGCGGCCACCCTTTGGCCGTGGGTTGTGTTTTGCCGAGAGAGAGGATGAGCATGCTCAGGGAAAGGATCAACCGGGTCGTCGACGAGAGGTTGCGGCCCGAAGACCTCTACAGGAAGATCCGTATCGATTCCCGGCTGAGCTTGAACGAGATCCAGACAGCCTTCATCGATGCCTACCGGCGACTGGCCCCTTTCGGCGCCGGGAATCCGAAGCCGGTATTCCTCAGTGAAGACGTGGAAGTGGTCGGCCCTCCTCGGCTCCTCAAGAACAAACATCTCAAGTTCTTGGCCAGGCAGGACGGCCGGATGATCGAAGTCTTGGGTTGGAATAAGAAAGAATGGGCCGGGGACGTCCGGCCAGGAGAGCGCCTCGACATCGTCTTTTCCCTCCAGTCATCCACGTTTCTCGGGGCGGAAAAATACAGCCTTTCCCTCGGGGATCTCAGGGCCTCAGGAAAATGACCAAGCCAAATATGGCCAGGACGATCCGGGTCGTCTTCGCGAGCACCCTGGTCGTTGTCATCGCCGTCATCCTCTGGTACTTTCTTTCTCACCGTCGACCCAGGCTGGTGGTCCCGCAAAAAACAGAGGGGATTCCGGCCGAGAAAGTGGAGCGGCAGGAAGGAGTCGAGCACCTTGATTTCAAGGGCGACCGGGTCATCCAGGCCAAGGCGAAAAGGCATTATGCCGGCGAGGACGGACGCTATTTCATGGAAGGGAACGTCGAGATCCGGGAACTCGGCAAAGAGGAAGGGGAGGAGCTCGTGCTCTTGGGGGACAAGGTCTCTTATGATAAGGACTGGACGGAGGCTTTTCTGGAGGGCAATGCCAAACTCCAGTATAGAGGCCTTACTGTAGAATCCGCGGCCTTCACCTACCTGAAGGACGACGAGATCCTGACCACCGACAAAGCGGTTGTTTTTTCCTCCAGAAGGGTCTCCGGGAAAGCCGGGAGAATGACCTACTCCTTCCGCAAGGAATCGCTGCGCCTCGAAGAAGAGGTCGAGCTCCGGTTGATCGAAGAAACAACGAGCGACATTCCGTTCGTGACGCGGGGGGATATCGTCACTTTCCAGAGGAGATCAAAACTGGGTGCCGTCGAGGGAAATGCGTCTTTCTCTTTCGGGAAGAGCCAGGGCCGGGCTGATACCCTGCTCTTCAAATTGACCGCGGACGAGCAGTATGCCCGGAGTTTTTCCCTGAGAGGAAACGCCCAGGCCACGCTTGTTGATGACGGAGAGCCGGCATCGGGCTCGGAGTACCCTGACCGGCCGGGCAGAGAGAGGGATATTTCCGCCGACGAGATCGACCTCCGGGTCTTCAAAGATATGCACAAGATCGATAGAGTCGAGGCCCGTAACGACTGCCAGCTGAGATTTTATGTGACCGAGGGAGGGGACACCGAGGTCCGTTCGGGCCGGATGAGGATACTTTTCGACCGCTCGGGGGGATTGCAAAAGTTCTTCGCCTGGGACGATGTCCGTCTGCAAGAACGGGGCGGGGAGCCTGAGAAAGAACGTTTTATCTCCGGACAGGAGATATACATCGGCAAAAAGGGGGGACTATGGAAGATCAAGGCCCCCGAAGGTGGGGAGGCGCGGATCGATTCTCGGGCCAGCGAAGTGACGGCCCGGTCCTTGACGCTATATCCAAGGCGAGAGGTTCTAGACGCGGAGGGGGAGGTCAAGGTCATCCTCAAACTCCGGCCGGAGGAAGACGAAGCGGTGGGTTTCTTTTCGAGCGAACAACCCGTGTTCGGCGCCGCTCAAAAAATGAGATACGACGAAAAGACGGATCGTTTACAATTGAGAGAGAATGTTCGGATGTGGCAAGGCAAAGAGATCCTCTTCGCCGACCTGCTGACTGCCTTTAGAAAAACGGGAGAAATCGCGGGGGAAGGGCATGTCCGGACTCTCTTGCACCATCTCCAAGAAACGGAAGGAGCGGAAAAAGAAAAGATCGAGATCGGCGGAGGGCAGGTGAGCTTCATCCCCCAGCAGAACCTGCTCACTTACGAACAGGCCTGTTGGCTCAAGTCCAGGAAGGTCGGACTGAATTCGGAACGGATCAATGTCCTCTTTCGGGAGAAAACAGCGGAGATCCAGCAGATCGAGGCCCAAGGCAAAGTGACCATCGCCGAAGAGCTCCGGGAGGGTCGCGGAGAAAAAGCTCTCTATTTCCCCGAGCAGGAGACCGTCGTCCTGACCGGAAACCCAAAAATCACGGACAGAGAGAAGGGGGTCATCGAGGGGGACAAATTGACTTTTCGCCTGGGCGAAGGTAAAATCCAGGTGGAGAACAAGGATCGAGAACGGTCAACGACCGTTATCAAGTCGTAACCCATGAGTCCCCTGTTGAAGGCCGTCGGCCTGGCCAAAAGCTATCATCAGAAGCGGGTTGTCGACGGCATCTCGGTCGAGGTCGGGAAAACCGAAGTTGTCGGCCTTTTGGGTCCAAACGGGGCCGGGAAAACAACCACTTTTTCGATGATCATTGGGCTCGTCCCCCAGGATGAAGGGAAGGTTTATCTGGGAGATGAGGATATCACCGAGATGCCCATGTACTTGAGGGCTCAAAAGGGACTTAGCCTCTTGCCGCAGGAACCTTCTTCGTTTCGGAAGCTCAGCGTCGAGGACAACCTGCTGTCCATCCTGGAGGTGATTCCGGATTCTGAGACGAGGGGGGACGATGACGTCGGGCAGACCCTTCGGGAGTTCGGCCTGGAGAAACTCGCTAAAGCAAAAGCCTGCACGCTTTCCGGGGGAGAACGGCGCCGGCTGGAGATCGCCAGGGCCATGACCACGCGGCCCGAGTATCTCCTCCTGGATGAGCCTTTCACGGGCATCGATCCCTTGGCCATCCGGGATCTTCAGAAGATCATCATCTCTCTCCGGGACAGAGGGATTGGCCTCCTGATCACCGATCACAGCGTCCGGGAAACGCTCAGGATCACCGACCGGGCATACATCATCGACAACGGCCGGATCCTCATGGAAGGAACACCCCGGGAGCTCGTCCTTTCCGAGGACGTCAGAAAGAGCTATCTGGGAGATGATTTCCGCCTCTAAGGAGAGAAAGGGAGAGAGCGACCGACTATGATCTTGAAACAACGGCTCGACCAAAGACAGGTCCAGAGACTGATCCTGGCGCCGGCCCTGCAGCAGGCCATAAAACTACTCCCCCTAACCAACCTGGAGTTGATCGAAGTCATCAACGAAGAGCTTTCCCAGAACCCGATGCTTGACGAGGAGACCCCGGAAAAAACGGTCCAGGAAAAAGAGGCGGGCGCCCGCGAGCGGGAAGGAGTGGAAGCCGGAGAGCGGGCCGAACGAAGGGAGGAAGCCGATCTGGGAGACGAGCCGGGAGCTCCCGAGCTGGCCGTCGACCTGGAATTCGAGTCTCATTTCCAGCAATACTTCGATGACGGGTTCCGCCCCTTCTTCTCCGAAAAAAAGGAAAGCCCCGCGTTGGAAAACATCCTTTCCAAGAGCATTTCGCTCTGGGATCATCTGAACTGGCAGGCCAACTTAACCTTTTTCGATCCGGCCGAGCGGGAGGTCGCTCAGCTGATCGTCGGCAATATCAACGAGGACGGCTATCTCCAAGCTTCCGAGGAGGAACTGGGCAAGATGGCCGATGTTGACTTGGAGATGATCAGTCGGGTTCGGGAGAAGATCAAGGTGTTTGACCCGGTGGGTGTAGGCAGCTTGGACCTCAAAGAGGCTCTCCTGGTCCAGATGGATTATCTCAAGATCGACGATGAAATCACCCGACAGCTCGTCCTTAACCATCTTCCCCTTCTTGAAAGGTCGGATTACACGCAACTGGCCAGGCTGCTGGGGATCGGCCTGCAGGACGTCAAGAACCACATCGAGGTCATCAAAAGCCTGGACCCCACTCCCGGAAGGAAATACAGTCAGGAAAAAACGTCCTATGTCCTGCCGGACATTGTCGTCGCCAAAGAAGAAAACGACCTCACCGTCAGCCTGAATGATGAGGGTCTTCCCCGGTTGAGGATCAATGCTTACTACAGAAAGCTCTTGGCTCAGGCGGCCAAGGAGAACATCGAGGCCTATCATTTCCTCAAGGACAAGTTGAAAAAAGCGCTTTGGTTCTTGCGCAGCCTTGACCAGCGTGATCAGACCGTTTATAAGGTGGCCAAGTACATCGTCGACCGCCAGCGCGAATTCTTCGAGAAGGGCATCGATTACATCAAACCCTTGACATTGCTGGAAATCGCCCGGGAGATTGGCGTCCACGAATCGACCGTCGGCCGGGTCGTGGCCAACAAGTTCATGAGCACGCCCTGGGGAGTTTTCCCCTTGAAATATTTCTTCCACAAGTCCCTAATCGGCGATTTCGGCGAGGAGATTTCCTCGCTGAAGATCAAAGAAAAGATCAAGAGGCTGGTCGAAAACGAGGACAGGAGCAGGCCCTTAAGCGATATTGAGATTGAAGACATCCTGGCCAAGAATAACCTCAAGATCGCCCGGCGGACGGTGGCCAAATACCGCAAGCAGCTCAAGATCCCGCCTTCGCATATCCGAAAAAGAAAGTTCATTATGGAGGGAAGTTCATGATCGTGCATTTTACGGCTAGGCGGATGGAGATCACACCCGAGATCAGGGCGATTTGCGAGAAGAGGCTCAAGGCCCTCGAGAAACTGATGGGCTCCGTAATCGAGGTTGACCTCATCCTATCCGTGCAGAAGTATCGTCACAAGGTCGAAATCCATGTCAAAGCAAAAGGGGCGGGGCTTGTCGTCATGGAAGAAACGCATGATCTGATGAACTCTTTGAACTTGGCTTTCGAAAATCTGGAGAAAAAAGTCAAAAAAGAACGGGAGAAATGGCGGGAGAAGAAGCGGCGAAAGGGCCGGGCCCGGAAACAATTGGCCTATCCGAAGGAAAAAGAAGAGGAGCAGAT
>CAYOZW010000047.1:0-18401 GCA_964408495.1 uncultured Eubacteriales bacterium | reverse complement strand
GACGAAAACGGACGTCGTCGTAAGCTATCTCCCGGTCGGGAGCGAAGAGGCCACCAAGTGGTACGTCGAGCAGGTCCTGGATGCCGGGTGTGCCTTCATCAACTGCATTCCGGTTTTCATCGCCTCGGAAAAATACTGGCAGAAGCGGTTCGAGGCCCGTCGTCTGCCGATCATCGGTGACGATATCAAATCCCAGGTCGGTGCGACCATCCTCCACCGGACTCTGGTCAACCTTTACCTCGACCGCGGCATGCCCATCGACCGGACCTACCAGCTGAATACGGGCGGGAACACCGACTTCCTCAACATGCTGGAGAGGGAGCGGTTGCACTCCAAGAAGATTTCCAAGACAAACGCCGTGACTTCCCAGATCAAGGCCCGCGGGCTGAATATCGACCCGGACAACGTCCATGTCGGCCCGAGCGATTACGTCCCCTGGCAGAAAGACAACAAGCTCTGTTTCCTGCGCATCGAGAGCCGCCACTTCGGCGATATCCCGACCTATCTAGACTGCCGCCTGTCGGTCGAAGACTCCCCTAACTCGGCGGGAGTCGTCATCGATGCCATCCGCTGCGCCAAGCTCGCCTTGAACAACGGAGTCTCGGGAGCTCTATTCGCTCCCTCGTCCTACTTCATGAAATCCCCCCCGAAGCAATACACCGATACCGAGGCCAGGGACGCTACGGAAAAGTTCATCAGCCAGTACGCCAAGAAAGAAGCGACGCGCAAGGCCAGGAAAAAGGCCGCATCGAAAAAGAAATAGCTCGGCTCGACGCCTGTTTCTCTTCGTCTTCTTTGCCCGTCTATCGCCATTTTTTTGTTCAATTTGACTCCCGACCATGCTGAGTCTTATCATCCCCAACCCTCATTCAGCTGCCGCAGCGCAATCCTTATCCCTCAAGAGGTCACGTCGATGAAAGAAACCTCCGCTTCTGACCAGAAACCACCTTACCGGTCCTTCTCCTACCCAACGGGCCAGTTCGCCGTCCAGGTTTTCGAGCTAGTGGTCACGACCATTTTCCTGCTCGTGCTCTGGGCTATCCGGCGGGACCGCCGCTCGTTCTTTCTGGCTAAAGGCGACCTGGCAGCTCTGCTCGAAAGAGTCCGCTGGCTGGTGGTATAAGTCCGAATGAAGATCAAGTTCAGCCGTATTAAGGTCGATGATAAGGAGAGCCCTGTTTTGTGAATTTGACATGACGGGCCGCAAGGGGGAATATGAAAATGGAGATTTTGCGGAGGTTATCAATGCCCGTGACGTACAAGAATCCCGGCCATAAAGCGTGGGAGGGGAGGAACTTAAAGTGGAGGGTCCGAATTCGATGAAAAGAGCATTTTATCCTGTAATCCTGATCCTGCTTATGGGCGGAATGGGCCTGGCGGCTCAGCCGGCGCATCCGGACCCCCTGACTTTGGCGATAGGAGCCAAAGCGCCGGATTTCCGTTTGACGGGCACGGACGGAAGAATCTGGAGCCTCAAAGATTTCGACCGGAATCGGCTGGTCGTCGTTGTCTTCAGCTGCAACCATTGCCCCACGGCCCAAGCTTATGAAGACCGGCTGATCCACGTCTGTCTCGATTATCAGGCCAAGGGCGTCGGCATGGTCATGATTTCACCCAACAGCCCGAAGGCGCTCAACTTGGCCGAAATGGGATACACCGATGTCGGGGATACGCTGGAGGAAATGAAAATTCGGGCCGGGGACAAAAAATTTCCTTTTCCTTATCTCTACGATGGAGACGAGCAGAAGGTATCTATGGCTTATGGCCCGGTGGCCACGCCCCACGTTTTTATCCTTGATGAAAAGCGCCTGCTCCAATACGCGGGACGGGTGGATGAGAAAGAAAAGCCCGGCAGCGGAAAGGCTGAAAACTTGAGGAACGCCCTCGACGCGCTTCTCGCCGGCAAAAAGCCCTCGCCCGCCACGACCAAAGTGTTCGGCTGCTCCATTAAGTGGGACTGGAAGGATGGATACACGAAACAGCTTTACAAGGAGTGGGCAGAGCTGCCCGTGAATCTCGAGCCGATTGACCTGGCGGCCGTAAAACTGATTCTGGCGAACTCCTCGGGAAAACTCCGGCTTATCAACGTCTGGGCGACATGGTGCGCGCCGTGCACCGCAGAATTCCCCGAGCTCGTTAAAACCGACCGCATGTACCGCGGCCGGGACTTTGACTTTGTTTCCATCAGTGCCGATAAGGCCGATAAGCGCGACCGGGCTCTCGAGTTTCTCAAGAAAAACGAGGCTTCTAACAAGAACTACATCTTCACGGGGGAGAGCATCTACCCGCTCATCGAAACGGTTGACCCGGCCTGGCAGGGCGCCTTACCCTATACCCTCATCGTCGAACCCGGCGGAAAGATCGTCTATCACTGTCAGGGTATGGTCGATCCGCTGACCCTGAGGAAGTTCATCGTCGAACATCCGATGATCGGGCGATATTATTGATATCAATTCCGCAATTTCGGGGATAAAGTGTCAGGACGAAATTGGGGGAGAGACTCCTCTCCCGGCGGCACACCGGCTTCAACATCCTCGCTTTCCTTCCTGGCTATTTTTCCTGATTTTCATTCTTATCCATTAACCTCTCAGGACCCTATTCTTGGTCAAGGGAATCACCCAAACTGAGATGCTAATCAATGATATCGGATGTTTGACGAGTTTTGCTATTTGGTCGAATGCCTATGATAAGGACCGAGGCGCCCTTCCTGAAGTCGAGGTCAATTTCCTCACCGGAATATGAAGAGGCCTTGAAATAGTATAGGGGCTTTTAGTGGAGCGGCCCTTCTCGAAAGATCAGGATAGGTAGAGAACTAAGGCCCAAGAATAAATTGGCCCTATTCGACGGTCACGCTTTTCGCCAGGTTCCTGGGTTGATCGACGTCCGCTCCGCGCTTCGCGGCAATATGGTAGGCGAAGAGCTGGAGCGGCAGGACAGTCAGGAAGGGGCTCCAGAGGGGGGAACAGGCGGGAATACGGATGACCTCATCCGCATGGCTGGTGATTTCCTTGTCGCCATCGAAAGCCAAGGCCAGGACATATCCTGACCTCGCCTTGATCTCGGAGATGTTGCTGAGCATTTTCTCATAAGCCCGGTCCTTGGGAACGATGGCCAGGGTGGGCATGTTTTCATCGATCAGGGCGATCGGCCCGTGTTTCATCTCGCCGCCGGCATATCCTTCGGCATGCAGATAGGAAATCTCTTTGAGTTTGAGGGCGCCCTCCAGCGCCACCGGAAAACTAACCCAGCGGCCGAGGTACAGAAAATGGGAGAAGCCGAGGAAGCGTTGGGCAAGGTCCTCCAACCGTCCTCTCTCTGCCAGTATCTTTTCCAGCTTATGAGGCAGGCGAAGGAGGTCTTGGATCAGCGGGAAGGACGCCCCTTCATCGCTTCTTCCCTTGGCCTGGGCCAACCCGAGGGCCAGCAGCGCCAGGGCGGCCAGTTGGGCGGTGAAGGTCTTGGTCGCAGCGACGCCGATCTCGGGACCGGCATGAGTATAGAGGGCGGACCCGGCCTCCCGGGCGAGAGAAGAATTCACGACATTGGTTATGGCCAAGGATGGCCGGCCGGCCTTCTTGATCGCCCTCAGGGCGGCCAGCGTGTCGGCCGTCTCTCCGGATTGGGAGATGACGACCACGAGCGTTTTGGAATCCAGGAGATGGTCATGGTAGCGGTACTCGGAGGCGTACTCAACGGCCACAGGAACCTGAGCCAGAGATTCGATGAAATACTTTCCCACCATCCCGGCATGATAGGAAGTCCCACAGGCGATGACCAGGACCTTCTCGAGACCATTCATCAGGCGGGGGGAAAGCCCGGTTTCATCCAGGTAGGTCTTGCCCGATCCCAGGGAGATCCGGCCCTCCAGCGTATCCCGGATGACCTGAGGTTGTTCGAAGATCTCCTTGAGCATGAAATGCTTGAAGCCCTTCTTCTCGATCATCAAAGGATTCCAGGAAAGATGATCGACCGTCTTGTTCAACGGATTTCCCTGAAAATCCATGAACCGCACTCCCCCAGGCTCCAAGACGGCCATTTCTTCGTCTTCCAGAAAGACGACGCGGGGCGTATGGCTGAGGATGGGGTTGATATCTGAAGAGATAAAGGACTCGCCGTCTCCCAGGCCGACCACGGCCGGAGGGCCCGTTTTGGCGACGACGATTCTATCGGGCTCCCGGGCCGAAATGACGGCCACAGCATAGGCTCCTTCGAGGTCCTGAACGGCCCGGCGCACCGCGCTCTCCAGCGAGCCCTGATAATATTTTTCAACGAGGTGGGCGATGACCTCTGTATCCGTCTCCGTTTGGAAGGTATGGCCATCACCGCTAAGCTCTTCTTTGAGCGGGAGATAATTCTCGATGATACCGTTATGAACGACGACTAGAGATCCCGAACAGTCCCGGTGCGGGTGGGCGTTCTCCTCGCTCGGGCGGCCGTGGGTCGCCCAGCGCGTATGTCCGAGCCCGCAGTGTCCCTCAAGGGGCGACGCCTTCAAACTCTCGTCGAGGTCACGGATCTTGCCCTTGACCCGCCTGACCTGGAGTGTATTTTCGTGGAGGACGGCGACACCGGCGGAGTCGTAGCCTCTGTATTCCAGTTTCTTCAGTCCATCCAAAAGAACGGGCAGAGCGGGCTTGGACCCGAGATAGCCGATGATCCCGCACATTATTTCTTCCGTTTCCTTCTGGCCCAGCCGGGCCTCTCAATCTGACGGCTTCGGGCCACAGCCAGAGCGTCCGGCGGGACATCTTTGGTTATGACCGATCCGGCGCCGACATAGGCATCGCGGCCGATCCGCACCGGCGCGATAAGCTCGGTGCCGGAGCCGATAAAGGCGCCTTTATCGATCCTGGTCCGGGATTTCCGGAAACCGTCGTAATTGCAGGTGATGGTGCCCGCCCCGATGTTGACGCCCTCCTCGACATCCGCATCCCCGAGATAGGACAGATGCCCGGCTTTGGACCGTTTCCCGAAATCCGTATTCTTCATCTCGACAAAATTGCCTACCTTTGCCTGCGGCCGGACGATGCTGTTCGGCCGGAAACGGGCAAACGGACCGACCTGCGCTTCTCTTTCTATGCGGCTTTTCTCTATCACCGTGGAGCTGAGGACTTTCACCCGGTCGCCGAGCCATGCGTCGGTGAGGTGGACGAAGGGATAAATCCGGCACTGGGCTCCGATCTTCGTCTGGCCTTCGATGACAACGGAAGGGTAGAGAACCGTTCCCGGGCCGATCCGGACGGCCAGGTCCACCCAGGTTGTCGCCGGGTCAAGAATGATGACCCCGCGGGATTCAAGCTCGCTGATTTTTCGCTCGCGCAGGAACATGATCGCCGTGGAGACGGCGGCGGGAGTGCGGACAGCCAGTGATTCCTCCAGATGACGAAGACGATAGGCGCCGATCTTCAGGCCGCTCCTGGTCATCACCTTGATGAGGTCGTCGATCTGTCCGGAGACCCGCTGGCGCGGGCGAAGCTTATCAAGCGTTTCTTGAAGATCGCCGATCCGGACCGCTAGGACGGGAATCGAACCGAGAGACCCGGTCGTGGTCAAGGCGTTCCCATTCTTGCGGTGAGCCGCCAGCAAGGATCGAAGGCTGCGTGACCTAAGCAGTGCCAGGCGGGCATCCAGGAGGACGAGGTCTCTGGTCTTATTCCGGGACAGCGCTTCCCTGGCCGAGAGAATAGCGGCGACTGCCCCCCGGATCCTTGGCGCCCTCAGGACACGCAAACCGCCCTGAGACGAAAGGTCATCCGTCTCGCCCTCGCCATCGCCAAGGACGGCCAGGATCTCTTCGGGATGGATGCCTTGGACAGCCTCAACGGCCAGCCTGAGGATGGACTTCCCAAGGAGACCTTGGTCTAAAGAAACCGATCGGGCTCCGGCGCCCGGCCCTTCTTCTGTCGCCCAGATAAGCGCCAGTGGGTTTCGCTTCATGTCAGGCGGGTGATGAGCTTAAACTTTTTATCGTCCCAAAGGGGCGCGAAATCGATCTCATTCTGAGCCAGGATGCGATAGAATTTGTCCTTCTGGAACGCTTTCTTCAAGCAATCCATAGCCTCTTCCGTTTTTCCCAGCAGGACATAGGCGTCGGCCATAAGATAAAAGATGCGGGCCTCTTCGCCTTTCATCTCCAGAGCTTTTTCCAGCGCCGTCAAAGCTTCCTCGTAGGCACCGGAATTGATCTTGTAAACACTGAAATACACACAGTCATCAAACGTCTTCAGGGAAACGCTCTCCTTTTTTCCCTTTTCCCGGGTCATCTGAAGATAGAGCTTGGCCCTGTCGACGAACTCCTTCTCCGTATCATGCTTTTCTAAGAAAGCCTTCAACAGCTCCTCGGCTTTGTCAAGTTTTCCCTTATGGAATTCTTTCATGGCTTCGCCGTAGGCGGACAAGGCTTTCACGTAGGCATCTTTCTTAATTTTCTCTTCCTTCACCGCGATCTCCTGAGAATAGCAATTGTGAGTGGGTTCATTTTAACCCAGAGCGCCGCTTTTGACAAGGAAGGCGCTCTCAGCCCCTGAGAAAGCGGGGGGCAGCGGTCTCCTCGAAAGTCCAGTAGCCGGGATTATTGAGGAGGAAGAGAACCGCCTGGAGATGGAGGCGGTGGCCGGCCCTTTCCGCCTGAAAGTAGCCGAGCAGCGGGTATCCGAAGAGAGCAAGATCGCCGATGAGGTCTAAAACTTTATGGCGAACGAATTCGTCTGGGAAGCGGAGGGGCCCGCTGATGATCCCCTTTTCATCAAGAACGACGGCGTTGTCCGCCGTCCCGCCAAGGGCCAGGCCGCGTTTTTTGAGCTCGGCCACATCTTTTAAAAATCCAAAGGTCCTGGCCGGGGCGATCTCTCGAAGGAAGGATTCCCGGGTCAAGTCAATGGATATTTCCTGCCGGCCGATAAGCGGGTGATCGAACTCGATGGCATAGGAAACTTTGAAGTCGCTGGCGGGCGAGAAAGACAACCTGGCTCCGTTCTCTTCGAGGGTGTGCGGCCTAAGCAGCCGGACGACCTGTTTCTCCTGGGAGATCGGAACGACTCCGGCCTCCGCTATGGCTTGGGCCAGGAGAAGCGCGCTCCCGTCCAGGATGGGGATCTCGCCGCCATGAAGTTCGACAGTCAGGCTGTCAAGGCCGAATATAAACAGAGCCGCCATAAGATGCTCAAGAGTCTGGATCCGGCCCGACTCGAAAACCAGGCAGGAGCAGTTCAAGGCCTCGATTTTTCGTGGGTCCGGTTCGACCTCCAATCCGCCCAGGTCTGACCTCTGGAATAGAATCTTCCCGGACTGGGAGGGCTTAAGGGTCAGGTTGACCTGTTCCCCGGAGTGGATGCCGACTCCGGAGAAGGATATCTCCCGTCTGAGCGTTTGCTTGTTGAACATTCCTGTGATCGTTCACTAGTATACCCCGCAACCGGCGTTTCCTGTCAATCACCAGGGATGGCCTACTCACATTTCGAAAGTGAGTAGAGGCGCTTTCGAAAGACTTGCTTATCAGGTAACATCTCAGAATCCATCATATTTGGATTGAGGGGGGGGGAGGGAGATGCATACGCCTTGTCACCTTGGTCATAAGCAGCGGGTATGGTAAAATATCCCCAAATGAAAACGGAGCTTGAGGAGGTCCTGGAAAAAGTCGCCAGGGGGAAACTGTCTGCCCGGACGGCCTTCCAGAAATTAAAGGACTATCCCTACCAGGACCTCGGTTTCGCTAAAATCGACCATCACCGGGAAGTCCGGAAAGGATTCCCCGAGATCATCTTCGGCCAGGGGAAGACGGCCGGACAGATCATCAAGATAGCCCGGGAGATTTGCAAACGGGGAAACAGCCTGCTTATCACCCGGGTCGGTCCGGAGATCTATCGCAAGATCAGACCCGAGATTCCGGGCTGCCGGTACAATCCCCTGGGAAAAACCATCGCCCTGAAAAAAAAGCCCGCGGCCCCGGGGCAGGGCAAAATCGTCATCATCACCGCCGGAACATCGGACATCCCGGTAGCCGAAGAGGCCTTAGTGACCTGCGAGATGCTGGGAAACGAGGCCGAGAGGATCTACGACGTCGGGGTGGCCGGGCTTCATCGCCTTTTCGGGGAAATGGAGAAGGTCAAAAAAGCCCGTTTGATCATCGCCGTAGCGGGGATGGAGGGCGCCCTCCCCAGTGTCTTGGCCGGTCTGGTCAGAGCGCCTATCATCGCCGTCCCCACCAGCGTCGGATACGGAGCAAGCCTCCATGGTATCTCCGCCCTCTTGGCCATGCTGAACTCCTGCCCAGGCGGGGTGGCCGTGGTCAATATAGATAACGGGTTCGGGGCCGCCTACCTGGCCAGCCTGATCAATCATCTTTGAAAATGCCGATAAACATAGAAAAACGGGTCCCGTTCGCTTGACAACGGAGCGGTCCCTCCCTATATTTACTAAGACTTTTTCCCCCTGACCAGCGCCAAGAATGGAGATCGTCGACCAGATCAGGCAAGCCGCCGATATCGTCGATATCGCTTCTCTTTACACATCCTTAAAAAGACGCGGACGAAAGCATATCGGGCTCTGCCCCTTCCATTCGGAAAAGGACCCCTCCTTCACCGTGGACTCCGAAAAACAGCTCTTCCACTGCTTCGGCTGTGGAGTGGGCGGGGATGTTTTTACCTTGGTCATGGAGAAGGAAAACCTCACCTTCCCTGAAACCTTGAACTATCTGGCCGAAAAATATCATATTCTCCTTCCCCAGAAAACCAAGCTTTCCCCGGAGCTCCAGAAGCTCGAAGAGAAGATCTATAAGGCCAACGAGCTGGCCCTGGCTTTTTTCCGCCGGAGCCTTTTCCAAGCCGGAGAGGGCCAAGCCGCCCTGGCCTATATGAAGAAAAGGAATCTATCGTCGGCCACTCTCGAAGCTCTCAAGGTCGGCTACGCCCCTCAATCCTGGAACGCTCTGTTGAGCCACTTTCAGGGGAGGGGCGCGGAACCCGCGCTTCTGGAAAAGGCCGGCCTTGTCCTCCCCGGCCAAAAGAGGGCTGAATACTACGACCGTTTCCGGGGACGGATCATTTTCCCCATCTTCAGCCTGACCGGAAAAACGGTCGCATTCGGGGGGCGGACGGTCGCCGAGGCCACGCCCAAGTACCTCAATTCCCCCGATACTCCGGTCTATTCAAAAGGAAAGCTGCTCTACGGATTGAACTGGACTAAAGAAGCCGTCCGTGAGGCCGGAGAGCTCATCCTGGTCGAAGGTTACACTGATTTCGCCTCGCTTTACCAGGCGGGGATTCGGAATATCGCCGCTTCGCTGGGGACAGCTCTGACCCCTCATCAGGTCGCCTTGGCGAAGAGATTCGCAGCCCGGATCATCATCAACTATGACGGAGATTCGGCCGGAAAGAACGCCGCCCTCCGGGCCGTCCCACTCTGTTTCGAAAGGGCCGTCCAGACTCAGGTCCTCATTTTGCCTGAAGACCTCGACCCGGACGGTTTCATCCGGAAATTTGGGCCTCAGCCCTATCTCGACCTGGCCAGGAAAAGCCCCACCGGACTCCAGTTCCTGATCCATATGACCGTCCGGACGGGACGGATGAACGTGCCCGAAGAAAAGTCCAGGATCATCAGGACGATCGTCGCCGAGCTCGACAAAATCCCCGATGCGATCGTGAGGAGCGAATACCTCCGGCAGGCCGGCGACCATCTGGGAGTGGAAGAATCTCTCCTCCGCCAGATCATCGAAAAACCAGGAGCCGGAAAAGCGGCCGAGGAAAAGACACCCCTCTTCCCTGCCGAAAAGCGGCTTCTCCAGATTCTGCTCGAAGACCCCGGGCTAGCCGACGACATCCTCAAGGAGCTCCAAGAGGAAGATTTCCGAGGATTGCGGAGCGAAGGGGCGTTGGTTTTTATCCTGAATTGCGCCCGGGAGGGAAAACGGGTCGTCTATTCCGAGCTGAGCGGGGCCGTCGGACCCGAGCTCTGGCGGCAGGTCTCGGAGATGATGCAGGAAAGGTCGTGCCGGGGCACGCTGGAGGAAGCGCAGGACTGCTTGCAGACCCTGCGCAAGACGGCTCTGGAGGCCAGGCTGCGCGCTCTTCAAAAGGAGATCGTCCGCTGTGATCGAAACGGAGAGAAGGAAAAACTGGCCCGGCTTCTCTCCCAGAAGCAGGCCCTGACCAAGAAAATCATGTCGATGTGATATAATATTTCAGCCTTGAGGTAGCCGCCTTGCCAACCAACCCAAAATATAGAAGAGAAGAAATCGATCAGCTCCTCATCAAGGGAAGAAAACAGGGCTATCTTCTCTTCGAGGAGATCGACAAAACCTTCCACAAAGAGACAAGCTCGGGAAAGAATTTCAACGAGTTCCTCAGCTCGATGGATAATTACGGGATCAAGATCCTCGGCTTCAAAAAGAGCGGCCCCCCACTCAGGAAAGCGAAGAACGACCAGGTCGCGGTCCATGGGTTGGAGCGGACGACCGACCCCGTCAAGCTCTACTTGCGCGAGATGGGCAACATCTCGCTACTCACCCGGGAAGGCGAGATTGCCATCGCCCGGGAGATCGAGCGGGGAGAGAAGTCAATCATTACGGCCCTTTCCAAGACCCGTCTCGTCCTGAACCAGGTCCTCTCCCTAGAGGAGCAGATCAAGACCAACCTCCTCATCTTCCTGGAGATGTTCGACCTCAGCGACGATGAGATCACCGAGGACAAGCTGGAGGAAAAAAAAGAAGAAGTCCTCTCCAAGATCAAGAAGATCAGAACCCTCTGCCGGAAGTTGGACAAGATCCCCACCACCAAGAAATACAGTATCGCCCGCGGCCGGATCATCGTCAAGATGAGCCGAATGATCCGGGAGCTCAACATTCGGCCGAGCGAACGGGAAAGGATCATCGACGCTCTCAGGACGAACCTCAGGAAGATCAACGATCTCGAAGACACCAAAGAAGAGCTCACCCTCGCCCTCAAGCGCGCTCGGGGGGAAAAGAGCCGAGCGGCTCTCAAAAAAAGGCTGAGGGAGGTCAACACGCGGCTCCGCACCTTCCGCAAGGAGATCGGTCTGGATGCCCAGAATCTGCGGAGAACCCTCCGGGCCATCACCAAAGGCAAGAAGGTCAGCGACCAGGCCAAGAAAGAGCTGGTGGCCGCCAACTTGAGGCTCGTCGTCTCGATCGCCAAAAAATACAGCAACCGTGGCTTGCAGTTCCTCGATCTCATCCAAGAGGGAAATATGGGACTGATGAAGGCCGTGGACAAGTTCGAGTACCGCCGGGGATACAAGTTTTCGACCTATGCCACCTGGTGGATTCGGCAGGCCATCACAAGGGCCATCGCCGACCAGGCCAGGACCATCCGTATTCCTGTCCACATGATCGAGACGATCAACAAGCTCATCCGGGTGTCGCGCGGCCTGGTCCAGGAAGTCGGTCGGGAGCCATCCAGCGAAGAGATCGCCAGAAAAATGGACATGCCGGTGAACAAGGTTCGCAAGATCATCAAGATCGCCCAGGAACCGATTTCTCTGGAGACTCCTATCGGCGAGGAGGAGGACAGCCACCTGGGGGATTTCATCGAGGACAAGCTGATGCCCTCTCCTCCCGACACGGTCATCCATATCAACCTGCGCGAGCAAATCGAGGAAGCCCTCAAATCCCTGACCGAAAGAGAGGCCAAGGTCCTGAAGATGCGCTTCGGACTGGGCGACGGGAACGAGCACACCCTGGAAGAGGTCGGCCAGCAGTTCAAGGTCACCCGTGAGCGGATCCGACAGATCGAGGCCAAAGCGCTGCGGAAACTCAAGCATCCCAGCCGCAGCCGCAAGCTCCGCTCGTTCACCAACAACCATTAAGGGGACGTTCCCCAAAGGGACACCCTCCCTCCCTCGCAATCATTTGAGGACACCATAAACAACCGTAGGGTGTCCCTTTGGGGAACGTCCCCTGGATTGACTATCCGGGGTGGATTTGATATAAAAGGGCGGAGGGCCTATAGCTCAGCGGTAGAGCTACCGGCTCATAACCGGCAGGTCCCAGGTTCGAATCCTGGTAGGCCCATGTTGATTTCGAGGAAGAGATGTGGAAATCGATTTTGAGAAGCTAATCCAGCTCCAGCAACTGGACATGGAGATCCGGCAGTTTTCTCTCTTCCTTGAAAGCATCCCCCCCCAAATAGAAAACATCGACTTAAAGATCGCGGAAAGCAGTCTTATCGCCGTGGCGGCTAAGGAAAGGATGACCGGCAGCCAGAAAAAAAGACGCGAGCTCGAGTCCGAGGTCAAGGACATCAAGGCCCATATCGGGAAATACAGGCGCCAACTGAACGAAGTCAAGACCAACAAAGAATATACGGCCCTCCTCAAGGAGATCGAAGAGTCCGAAAAGAGAGTGGATCGCCTCGAGGAAGTGTTCATCGCCGAAATGCTCCTGGAGGATGATATCCAGAAAGACATCAAAGAAGCCAACCGGAAGCTCGCCGAAGTCCAGGAGACTCTATCCAGAGAGAAGGACGCCATCTTCCAGAAAAAGAAGCTGGCGGAAGACAGCATTCAGCTTCTCAACCGACGCAAAACCGATCTCCTGCCCACGATCCCGGCCGCCCAGGTCGACCTTTTTCTCAATATCTCCCGCAAGAAAGGCGGCATCGTCCTTTCCCCGGTCAGGGACGATTTTTGCGACCTCTGCCACGTCCGCATCCGGCCCCAGGTCTTGAACGAACTCCTCTCCACCCGCAAGCTCATCCTCTGCGAAAACTGCGGACGCATCCTCTTCTGGAGGGAACAGGCCGAGGAAAGCTCGACTGAAGCCGAAATGGCCGAAGCAAAGGCTAAATAGACTTACCCGCTGTTTTTTTCCTGTTCATACAAAGCATCGATCAGGTTTTTGTATCTCTGTTCGATGATGTTCCTTTTGACCTTGAGAGTCGGCGTCATCTCCCCCTTTTCGATTTCGAAGTCCCGGTCAAGGAGGATGATGCGTTTGATCCTCTCGTATTGGGCCAGGTGGGGGGTGGCTCGATCGATCTCGGCCATAAGGAAGTTGACGACTTTCTCGTTGCGCACGAGCTCGGCTTGGCTGGAAAAGGGGATGCCGTTGGAACGGGCATATTCCGAGGTTTTCTCAAAGTTGGGCACGACCAGGGCGCAGACGAACCTCCGCCGGTCGCCGATGACCACGGCATTGGAAATATAGGGGTTGGTCTTAAGGACATTCTCGATCGGCTGGGGAGCGATGTTCTTTCCGCCGGCCGTGACGATTATGTCCTTTTTTCTGTCGGTGATGACCAGAAAGCCGTCCTTGTCGAGGTGGCCGATGTCGCCCGTGTGGAACCAGCCCCCTTCGAAGGCCTCCTGGGTCTCCGCTTCCTTCTTATAATAGCCTTTCATGACGTGGGGACCGCGGGTGAGGATCTCGCCGTCCTCGGCGATACGGACCTCAACGCCCGGGATAGGCTTCCCGACTGTCCCGAACCTCAGGTTATCGAACGTGTTGACGGAAATCACCGGTGAGGTCTCGGTCAGCCCGTATCCCTCCATGATGACGAGTCCCAGGGCATAGAAGAATTCGGCGATATCCCTGGACAACGGCGCTCCTCCGGATACGAAAAAGCGCACCCGTCCTCCCGTCTTCTCGACGATCTTGGAGAAAACCAGCTTCTGGGCCAGATTCCGTTTCCGCTGGAGTCCTCCGGGAATCGGCTCGTTGCTCAACTTGCGGCGTCCGTATTCCTTGCCCACTTTGAGCGCCCAGAAGAAGATCTTCTTCTTCAAGGACGAACTGGAGAGAACGTTGTCCATGACCTTGGCGTAGATCTTCTCGAAGACGCGGGGGACACTGACCATGATGTGGGGCCGGATCTCCAACAGGTTAGCGGCGACCGTCTCGATGCTTTCAGAATAGCCGATCCGACAGCCGACATATAGGTAGGTGAAGGTGACCATCCGCTCGAGGACGTGAGACAGAGGCAGGAACGAAAGGACCGTATCCTTATCGGAAAATTCGAGAATGGTCCGGACGGTTTTGACGTTGCTCAAGAAATTGCTGTGGGTGAGGATGACTCCTTTGGGAACACCGGTCGTCCCGGAAGTATAGATGAGGGTCGCCTCATCCTCCGGCCTAACCGCCCCGACTAGGGACTTGAAAAGCGCGGGGTTCTCCTCGTCAAGTTTGCGGCCTTTCTCCAGGACCTGATCATAGGTGAGGACACCGGCGGGAGCTTTCTCCATGAAGGTGATGTAATGACGGACTTTGCTCAGGCTGGGCCGAACCTCTTCGACCCTTTTCCACAGGTCCTCGCAAGAGACGAACACGGCCTTAGCGTCCGAATCGTCGATGATGTATTTGATTTGCTCGGAGACAAGGGACGTATAGATAGGGACTGTGATCGCTCCCAAACACAGGTTGGCATGATCGGTGATCACCCATTCGGGCCGATTCTCCGAGAGAATGATGACCTTGTCCCCTTTTTGCAGTCCTAACTCTCTCAAGCCCAGGCAAAGATGCTTCACTTGGCGGCCGAAATCTTCGGTCGAGATCGGCTGATACCGGCCGTCCTTCTTAAAAAGCATGAAGTCCGGCCTGGGGTAGTTCTGAATAGTATCCACAAGAACTTGGGCGAGTGTCTCGGCCATTTTTCCCTCCTCGTTTCGGAATGTGGGCCAATTGTAGATTCGCCAGGAACAGGCTGTCAAGCAGAAAGTGAAACCGCCTCCGGGATCGACAGTCGAGGAGGGCATGCGCCGCCCGAGGTTTCGGCCCCTAACTGACATCCAAGAGAGTCCTGAGAAATGCCCCCGGCGGAAGGTACGCAGGGAGGTATCCTGAGACTCAGCTCTCGCTGGCCTTAGCCACAGAGCAGATCTTGTCCCCGTTCTCGAGGTTGATCAGCCGGACGCCCTGGGTGGCCCGGCCTGTCGCTCGGACCTGCTTGGTCTGAATGCGGATGACCTTGCCGCTCTCGGTGACGATGAGAAGGTCGTCCTCGGCCACCCCCAGCGCGGCCACGGCCGGGCCGATCTTCGAGGTAATCTTGAGGTTGATCAGACCCTTGCCGCCGCGGCGCTGCTTCCTGTAGAATCCGACCTCCGTTCTCTTCCCGTAGCCCTTCTGGCTGGCCGTGAAGATGAATTTATCCCCTTCTCCGATGGCCACCAGCCCGATAACCTCGTCCTTCTTGGCCAAACGCATCGCCCGGACACCGGCGGCCGTCCGGCCCATCGGCCGGATATCCTTCTCGCTGAAACGGATAGCCTTGCCGAGCTTGGTGGCGATGACGATCTCCCGTTTGCCGTCGGTCAGCCGCGTCCACAGAAGCTCGCTCTTCTTGCGCAGCTTCATGGCGATGATACCGCCCCGCCGGATATTCCGGAAATCGCTCAGCCGGCACTTCTTGATCAACCCGTCTTTGGCCATCATGACGATATATTTGTTCTCTGAAAAGTCTTTCACGGCAACGACCGAAGTGGCCTTTTCCCCCGGCTGAAACTCGATCAGGTTGGCGATGGCCTTGCCCCGGCCCGAAACCCCGACATCGGGGATCTCCAGGGCTTTGAGCCAGTGGACTCGGCCGTTGTTGGTGAAAAAGAGAAGATAGGAGTGGGTCGAACAGACGAAAACTTCCTCCATGACGTCTTCGGCCTTCATGCTGATCCCCCGCCGGCCCTTGCCGCCGCGCATTTGGAAGTGGTAGGAGGACAGGGACGTCCGCTTGATGTATCCGGACTGGGTCGTCATGACGACGACATCCTCCTCTTTGATCAGGTCCTCGGGCCGGATGTCGGTGATGACCTCGTCGCGGATCTCGGTCCGGCGCTCGTCCCCGTAATGCTGTTTGATCTCCCTGAGCTCATCGATGATGATCTCCTGGATAAGCTTCTCGGAGCCGAGGATCTTCTTCAGCTTGGCGATCAGGGCCTTGACCTCGGTATATTCCTTGACGATCTTGTCCCGTTCTAGGTGGGTCAACCGCTGCAGCTGCATCTCCAGGATGGCCTGAGCCTGGATCTGGGTCAGCTTGAAACGGGTCATCAAGCCGGTCCGGGCTTCGTCGACGTTTTTGGAGGCGCGAATGAGCTTGATGATGGCGTCGATGTGGTCGAGGGCGATAGTCAGGCCCTCCAGGATGTGGGCCCGGAGCTCGGCCTTCTTCAGGTCGAAGCGGGTCCGCCGCCGGATGACGTCCTGGCGATGGGAGATGAAATATTTCATCATGTCCAGCAGTCCCAAGACCTTGGGCTGCTTCTCGACAATGGCCAGCATGATGATCCCGAAGGATGTCTGCAAGGCCGTGTGCTTATAGAGGTTGTTGAGGACGACCTCGGGTATCTCGCCCTTCTTAACCTCGAGGACCACCCGGATGCCCTCCCGGTCGGACTCGTCCCGAAGGTCGGCGATGCCCTCGACCTTCTTGGCATTGACCAGGTCGGCGATCGACTCGAGAAGGCGGGACTTGTTGACCGCGTAAGGGATCTCAGTGATGACGATGCGTTCGCGCTCGCCCTTCTCTCCGTGTTCGATCATCGACTTGGCCCGGAGCTGGATGACGCCCCGGCCGTCGCGATAAGCATCCTGGATGCCCGGCTTGTTGAAGATGAAGCCGCCGGTCGGAAAATCAGGACCCGGGACGAAGCCCATGATCTTGTCCAGGGATGCATTCGGATGCTGGAGGAGGTAGACCACGCCGTCGCAAATTTCGGCCAGGTTATGGGGGGGGATATTGGTGGCCATGCCTACGGCGATGCCCGAACCGCCGTTGACCAGGATGTTGGGGAACTTGGTCGGAAGGACCTCCGGCATGGTTAGGCTTTCATCATAGTTAGGGATGAAATTGACCGTGTCTTTCTCGATATCGGCCATCATCTCGTCGGCCAGCTTGGCCATCCGGACCTCGGTGTATCGCATGGCTGCCGGAGGGTCGCCGTCGACCGAGCCGAAATTCCCCTGGCCGTCGACCAGCACACTGCGCATGCTGAAGTCCTGGGCCATCCGGACTAGCGTATCGTAGACGGCCTGGTCTCCGTGGGGGTGGAATTTTCCGATGACGTCACCGACGATCCGGGCCGACTTTTTGTAGGGCTTGTTGTGGGTCGTCCCCGAATCGTACATGGCGTAGAGGACGCGGCGATGGACCGGCTTAAGGCCGTCCTTGATGTCGGGAATGGCCCGGCCGATAATGACGCTCATGGCGTAGTCCATGTAGGACCGCCGCATCTCTTCTTCGAGGCTCACCACCGATAGGTCGGCCGCGGCTGGCGGAAGCGGCTGAGCGGGTTTGTCTTGTTTCTTGTCCTTGTCGGCAGGGGTCATCGGTCAGGTCCTTTCGCGGGTTGGGTCAGATGTCGAGGTTCGTCGCCATTAGGGCGTTCGTCTCGATGAACTTCCGGCGCCTCTCGACTTCGTCCCCCATCAGCGTATGAAAAATTTCTTCCGCCTCGACGGCGTCCTGGATCAAAACCTTGAGCAGCGCCCGGTTCTCCGGGTTCATGGTCGTTTCCCAGAGCTGCTCCGGCGCCATCTCGCCCAAACCTTTGTAGCGCTGGATGGAGACACCCTTCTTGCCCTTTTCATGGAGGTATTCAACAAGCTTGTTCTCGTTCTCGATGACGACGGACTCGCCGTTGCTGAGAACTTCATAGGGGGGCCGGAAGCCCTCGAGTTCCTTATAGATTTTATACAGGTTCTTGTACTCCACGGAATCCACCAGGGCCAGGTTCACTTTGCAGTTGATGGACATCCCGTTGATCTGAAACCGAATCCCGAGCTCATAGGCCTCGTACTCCTCATCCTTGTCCAATTCGGTCTGCAGACCTTTGGTTTCGACCAGCGAGCGAATCCGCTTCATCTCCTTTTTGTCCTGGAGGAACTCTAGGCTATCCAGACCCTCCTTGATCAGGAGGTCGATGAGAAACCGCGGGTAGCTCTTGCGCTCCAAGAGTTCGATGTAGTTCTTCTTCTGCATGATCTTCAGGAACATCTTGCGGAATTTTTCGCCCTCGAAGGTCTCTTTTTTTCCCTTGACCCTCACCTGGAAATCTTCGGAGATCTTCTTGACAAGCCACTTCTCATAGGCCCGCTCCTCCTTGAGATAGAGCAACTCCCGGCCCCGGCTGATCTTGTAGAGGGGCGGTTGAGCGATGTAGAGGTAGCCCTGTTCGATCAGGGATTTCATGTGCCGGTAGAAGAAGGTCATGAGGAGCGTCCGGATGTGCGAGCCGTCCACGTCGGCGTCGGTCATGATGATGACTTTGTGGTAGCGGAGCTTCTCGAGAGTCGATTCCTCCTCGCCGATCGCCGTCCCCAGGGCAGCGATCATCATCCCGATCTCATCGTTATTGAAGATCTTGTCCTGCTTGGCCCTCCAGACATTGAGGATCTTTCCCTTCAAAGGCAGGATGGCCTGGAAGCGGCGGTCGCGGCCCTGTTTGGCCGACCCGCC
>CAYOZW010000046.1:15031-18564 GCA_964408495.1 uncultured Eubacteriales bacterium | reverse complement strand
ATGAGGCCGAAATCATCAAGGTCAACGAGCACTCGACAACGATCACCGTTCTTCAGTGAGGACAACAATGAAAAAAACAGCCCTGGTTTTTATCGGCGCCTTGTTTCTTCTCCAAGCGGCGGCCGTTGAACTCCAAGCCCTTCCGGCCTTCGCCCGCAAGTACCAGATGAGCTGCAAGACCTGCCACTCGCCTTTTCCCAGGTTGAAGCCCTATGGCGACGAATTCGCCGCCAACGGATTCGTCATCAAGGACAAGGACGCACCCCGCTATTTTGTCGATACGGGCGACGATTTTCTTTCCCTGCTTCGCGATGTCCCTTTGGCCTTCCGCCTGGAAGGTTTTTATACCTACAACAACTCTGACACCAGACAGTGGGATTTCACTTCCCCCTACCTCCTCAAGTTCCTCTCGGGCGGCGAGATCACCAAGAATATTTCCTATTTCTTCTATTTTTTCTTTTCCGAGCAGGGAGAAGTGGCCGGCATCGAGGACGCCTTCATCATGTTCAACAACCTCTTCGGTTCCGACCTCGACTTCTACATCGGCCAGTTCCAGGTCTCCGACCCTCTCTTTAAGCGGGAGCTCCGGCTGACCCTCGAGAACTACCAGATCTATTCCGCCAAGGTGGGCGGATCGAAAGTCGACCTGACCTACGACCGCGGCGTTATGCTCACTTATGGATTCCCCAGCGGGACGGATTTCACCCTCGAGGTCCTGAACGGCACCGGGATAGGCGAACCCAACCCTTTCCGAAATTTCGATAATGACAAATACAAGAACCTCTTTTTCCGCGTCTCCCAGGATATCGGCGACTATTTCCGGGCCGGTGGATTCTCCTATCTGGGAAAGGAAGGGCAGTACGGCTCCGCCAACTCTCTCTGGATGTTGGGCGCGGACGCGACCGTCAGCGCCGCGCCGTTCGAGTTGAATCTTCAGTATGTCGAACGCCGGGACGACAATCCTTACTTCATCTCCAGATTCACGGATCCCGTCAAGACGCGGGGCGCGTTCGGCGAACTGATCTATCTTCCCAAAGGGGACGACAGCAAGTGGTACATGGTCGGACTCTATAACTGGGTCAGCTCCCAGTTCAACGAACTCGACTATTCCTCAGCCACGGTTCACTTCGGCCGCTTGCTCCGCCGCAACATCCGGGCGACGGCCGAGCTCACCTACGTCTTCGACAGCGTCTACAAAGACCATGCCCGCCTGGCCTTCGGCCTGGTGACCGCCTTCTAAAAACGCTCGGGGCAGTGGCATCGAAACCGCGCCCGTTTTCTCCCAGCGCGGAAAACGGGCTCGATTCGTCGTTCGCTCTTCTCTCCCTCCGGTCGAGAAACCGTGCCCGCTCACTCCTCATACGGGTTTCTCCTACCACTGCCCCTCGCCTGGCCAAAATAAGGAGTGCCCGCTCGCCTCCGGATGACCTTCTCGCCTATACCCCTCGCCTAGGGGAAAAGATAGGCAGTATGTTTGGGTACGCTTGATTATCCCTAGGCAAACTTTGCAGGGGTAGTCAGCCTTCTCTTAACATTTTCTTCCCATCCCCGGTATACTCGTATGTGAAATGGACCAGAAGGAGAACCGCTTGGTCGAACTCGTCCTCGGCGGCCAAACCGAGGCCTTCGAGCCCCTGGTGACGCCCTACAAGAAGCTTCTCCTGACCATAGCCTACCGCCTCAGCCGGAACGCCGAAGAGGCCAAGGAGATTTCCCAGGAGACCCTTTTGCGTGCCTTCCGCTATCTCCGCTCCTTCGACAGGAAGCGGAGTTTCAAAAACTGGCTTCTCCAGATCGAGATGAACGCCTGGCGGGCTTCCTCCAAGAGAGGCGCAGACGAGGCGACACTCAGGGAGCTGGCCGCCAATGCCCATCCGGAGAATCCCGAGGCCCGGCAGACGGGAGACGAGGTCCGCAGTCAGGTCCTCTCCTGCCTGGACGGGCTGAGCCCGAGGGAAAAGGAAGTCTTCCTGCTCAGGGACATCGAGGAAATGAGCATCAAGGAAACGGCCCAAATATCGCGGACCTCGGCCATGGCCGTCCGCGTCCATCTTTCCAGGGCCCGGCAGAAGATCCGGGAGAGAGTCAAAGAAAGATTTCCCGAATTGCTGGGGGGAAGTCGATGAATTGCCGTCGGGCCTGGAAGATGATTCCTCTTTTTGCGGGCGGTGAGCTCTCTGATAAAAAGGCACGGCGATTGGGGCGGCACCTCGAGGAGTGCGTTGATTGCCGGAAAATACTCGGAGAATTTCGGGACGCCCTGGCCGCACTCCGAACGGCCGCGCAACGGGATGAACACGACTGGCCGGAAGCGGAATGGAACAGCCTGATGACGCAGATCAAAACAGAGCACCCGCTCCGTCGGGCTGTTTCACTCGGATTGAGCCCGATTCCCGCTTGGGCATACGGAGCCGCGGTCCTCGTGCTCGTGGGCCTGTCGCTCATTTTCCTGAGGACGATGCTTTTCCCACCCGCCCCTGTTCAGCCGACGGAAATCGTTGCCTCGACAGCGCTCCAACCAGGCCGCTCCCTGGAATTCAGAGATAGCCAGTTCTCCCGTCTTCGGCGAGATATCCCCTTCAAGGTCCAAGAGAGAGGGCAACGGGCTGCCGCGCAGGAGATGGTGATTGCCAGTTCGGCCGGGGGGAAAACTCCGCAAGACATGTTGTCCATGACCCTTGTCTCTCAGGAGACCGGTCTCAAGGTGCACTGGACATTCAATAGAAATTTCGAATGGAAAGAGGAGGAAAAACGATGAAAAAAGCATTCAGGACCGCTCTCGTTTTGGCGCTCGCTTTCGTTCTTGTCGGAGCCGGGCTCGGCCAGGAGAGCAAGCCAAAGATGCGACAGGAAATCGTCAAGCTCAAGTATATTGACAAAGGAGATATTCGCTTGGTCCTGAGCACATTTCTCAGCCCCTACGGCCGGATATCCCCCACCGAGAGATCGGGCCTCTTGACGATCAGCGATATTCCCGAGAACGTGGAAAAGATCCTGGAGGTCATCCGCGAGCTCGACGTCAAACCGGCCGACATCCAATTCTCCATCCAGCTCATCCTGGCATCCGCCGAAGATGACCCTGGAAGATCGGATGCGCTCATCAAGGACGACCCCCTGATCAAGGAACTGCGGAGCCTCCTGAGTTTTAAGTTTTTCTATCCGCTGGACAGCTCCTTTGTCCGGGCCCTGCACGGAGAGTATTCCGAAGTGACCATGGGACCTGAAGCCGAGCTCAAACTCGCCCTGCGTCCGAAGCACATCAAAGAAGACAAGCAGGATCTCATCCAGGTCGAAGCCCGGTTGTCAAAAATTGTGTCCCGGGTCTATGCCCCCGGCGCTACGGAGACACAAAGTCCATACAGTTCGATCACCCTCTTGACCAGCAATTTCACCATGAAGTCGGGCGAGAAGACAGTCGTGGGGGTTTCCAAGCTCGACGGCGGCGACAAAGGGCTCATCCTCATTATCACGGGAAAGGTCGTCAAGTAAATAAATGGGGACGGCCCCATTTTTTTAGGACAGGTTGCTTATCT
>CAYOZW010000046.1:11238-15021 GCA_964408495.1 uncultured Eubacteriales bacterium | reverse complement strand
AATTCTTGATCTGCTGAAAGACCTCCAGGGCCTTGACCCTCTCCCCGTTATCCTCATAAAGAGAGGCCAGTTCATAGAGGAGAGCGAAGTGTTCGGTCGAGTCACCCTTGACCAATTCCATGCTCTTTTCCAGCCATTTCTGCGCTTCGGCGAAATTGTTGTTCTGTTTGAAGGCTTTGCTGATGATGCTGTAGCAATCTAATGCCCTCCCCGGGTCTTCAGAAGCCAGCAGAAACTCCTCGATGGCCTCCTCGATCAGCCCTTGCTCCAAGTAGGCCAGGCCGAGATTGAAACGGGTTTCGTAGTCCTTGGTATCGACTTTTCTTCGCACTTGGTCCCGGAAGTCGCTCACAATCTCGGTCAATTCCTTCTCCAAGATGGAGATATCGCCGCGGATCTGCCGAGCGAAAACCCCCTGGAGCATTTCGATCTCATCACTGACCTTTTTGTCGAGGTCATAGTATTTTTTCTCTCCGGCCTCATCGGCGGGGAGGGGAAGTATCTCTGTATCGGCGAAGATATCGGCCGAAGTCACCCGCTTCTCCGGGCTCTCCTCATCCTGGATGAGCGAGAGGAACGTCTTGGCCAGGTCGGGCGTCGCTTCGATCTTGGCCTCGATATCCTGGACTTTGCCGACCCGGGCTTGGATATCTTCGGTCCTGATCTTGGTCTTGACGTCCCCGAGCGAGGCGATCTTCTCTTCGATCTTGGGCCAGCGGGGAAAGCGAATGTTCAGGTTCTCCAGAATCCGACGGGCATTCCGGACCAGGCCCTGGTTGATATAGATGTCCACCCTGGCTAGAAGAAGGTCGACGTCCTCCTCCTCGGCTTCGATGGCCGACAGTGTATCGGCTTCCCCTGTCTTTTCATCGATGAAGCCAAGGTCTTTCCTCAGGTTTCTGTATTCGCGAATGAGATCTTTGTCCCGGGGGCGGAGCTCGAGGAGCTCGGCCAGGGCAACGAACATCTTTTCGGTCTGACCTTTTCTCCGAGCCTCTTCCAGGATGACCCGGTTGACGACTTCAAGGTGGGTTTTGTGGTTCTTGGCCTTGTAAATCGCAGCCAGTATTTCCAAGGCCGGCAAGTGGAGATTCTCGGCACTGAGGACGATGCCGAGAAGCCCGACGGCTTTGTCCTCTTTCTGTTTTTTGATCAAGCTGGCAATCAGGGGCTCGAATAGCTTGAAGGCGGTCTCCGCTTTGTCTTGGATAGCATAGACCTTTCCCAGTTTGATTCTGGCTTTGGTCTCAAGAGGATGTTCGGAGACGATCCGAACGAAGATGTCCTCGGCTCTATCGAGTTGCCGCTCCTCCAAATAGAGCGAACCCAATATACTCAGGAAATAAACGTTGTCCGGGTCCTTTTTCAGGATCTCATCGACAAGCTCGATGGCGTATTTGCGTCGATTCCCCTTTTTCAGGATCTCGACCAGGTTCGACATCGTCCGCTGGTCGTCCGGCTTGAGCCAACGGGCCTGCTCGACGATCTTCTCCGCCTCCCCGAGTTCGTCCCGGCTCAGCTGCAGGGCAGCAGTATCATTTAGCTGCCCGACGGCTTCTTCGATGAATCCCTCTTGGCGGTATAGCTCGGCCAGGGCGAGTTTATAAGTGATGTTATCGGGCTCAAGCTTGATCAATTTATCGTAAAGAAAAATGAGCTCTTTGATCCGCTTCTCGCGGCGCAGCTTCTGTTCCGCCTTGAGATACTCCCGCCGGGCCTCGGCAACGAAACCCTGGGTACAGAACAGGTCGCCTATACGGACGATGTTGATCACGTCCTCAGGATCGATCTTGTTGATCTTCTTATAGATGGCCAGCGCCTGGGAGAGTAAGCCCCTGGATTCGTAATGGCTGGCGACTGTCTGGAAAGATTTAACGGCTTCTGGATTTCGACCCAGCTGGACATACAAATCCCCGATAATATTGTGGATACCGAGATCAGGGGCTTCTCCGGTCAGAAGTTTTTCGTACTCGGCGATGGCCTCTTCGATCCGGCCGGATTTGACCTGCCGTTCGGCCGACTCCAGAGTTTTTGTCCGGTCAAACCTTTTTTTCATTCCCAGCCAGCTTTCCCCTCAAGATTGAAGCTCAGGCGATGAAGCGAGGTCGGCCCCTTTTCCCTCAGGGCGCGATAATGTTCTCTCGTCCCATAGCCCTTGTTCCTGGCGAGATGATATCCGTCAAAAAAATCTTCCAGCCGCTGCATCATCTCGTCACGGACCACCTTGGCCATGATCGAAGCCGCCGCCACGGACAGGCATTTGCGGTCCCCTCCAGTGATACAGAGCTGGGGGCAACCGAAGCCGGACTGACGGCCTTTGAAACCATCGATCAACAAAAAGTCCGGCCGTAACGCCAGGTTCTCGACGGCCCGCTTCATCGCCTCCAGAGACGCCCAATAGATGTTCTTTTCATCAATCTCTCGGCTGGTCGCCAGGCCCACACCGACTGCGTCCGCCTCAGCCAGGATGGAACGGGCCAGCTCTTTTCTTTTCATTGCCGAGAGGACTTTGGAGTCGTCGACTTCTCTAAGCCACCCCCTGACCGGACGCGATATCCAGGCGGAAGGAAGGATCACGGCCGCAGCCACCACCGGGCCAAAAAGAGCTCCCCGGCCGGCTTCATCTACCCCAGCGATCGTCCAGACCGTCTGGCTTAAGAGCTTTTTTTCGACCCTGAAATCCGCCATTTCTGCGCTTCAGTAAGAGGACCGGCCCGGCGCAGTTGTCTGACTATCTGAGCTCCTTCAGCCGAGCGGCCTTGCCCTTGAGCTGCCGCAGGTAATAGAGCTTGGCCCTTCTGATCTTTCCCTTCTTGACGACCTCAACTTTCTTGACCGTCTGGGCATGGACCGGGAAGATCCGTTCCACTCCCACGCCGAAGGAAATCTTCCGGACCGTAAACGTGGCCCCAATGCTGCTTCCCCTCTTGGCAATGACGTCTCCCTTATAAATCTGAATCCTCTCTTTGTCTCCTTCTCTAATGACCACATGAACCTTGACGGTGTCTCCGACTGCGAAAGGTTCCAGGTCCGTTTTCCGGTCCTTTTCCTCGACCACATCAATCAGACTCATTGTCTTTTCCTTTCTTGGTCATCGACTCCAGAATGATCCGCTCTTCCGGAGCGATTTTCTTCTTAGCCAATAGGTCGGGCCGGAGCGCCTTGGTCTTTTCCAGGGCTTTCCGGCGCCTCCAGTCGTTAATTTTAGCATGATTTCCCGAGAAAAGCACCTGGGGAACCTTGATTCCCCGGAAATCCCGGGGCCGGGTGAAATGGGGGAAATCGAGGAGGCCGTCGGAAAACGAGTCGCGGCGGACCGATTCTTCCTTGCCCACGACGCCGGGGATGAACCGGGAAACAGCGTCGACCACGACCCAGGCCGCCGGCTCTCCTCCGCTCAAGACATAATCCCCGATGGATATCTCGCCGTCTATAAGATGACGGATGACTCGTTCGTCGACACCTTCGTAGCGCCCGCAGATCAGGACGACCTGGGTTACGCGGGAGAGCTTCCGGGCAAACTCCGAGTCGAACTTGACGCCCTGAGGAGACAGCAGAAAAATACGACTTCTCTTGCTCTTCCGGATGGATTCGACCGCTTCGAAGATGGGTTCTGGTTTAAAAACCATCCCCTCCCCCCCGCCGAAAGGACGATCATCCACCTGTCTGTGTTTATCGTGGGTAAATTCCCTCAAATCATGGATGCGGACCTCGAGGAGTCCTTTCTCCAACGCCCTTTTGGCCACTCCCCCCGAGAAAACGCCGGAGAACATCTCGGGGAAT
>CAYOZW010000046.1:0-11228 GCA_964408495.1 uncultured Eubacteriales bacterium | reverse complement strand
GATATCAAATCTCATTCACATCCAAAAGCCCGTCCGGAGGGTCGAGGCGGATCTCCTTGGCCCTCACATCGACACGGGTGCAGATCGACCTGTGGAAAGGGATAAAGATCTCCTTTCCTTCGCTCTCCACAAGCAGCAATGCGCCCTCCCCGACGGAAAGAATGTCCCGGACCCGGCCGATCTGCCGGCCACCGGGGCCCCTGATCGAGCAGCCAATAAGCTGGAAGAGGTAAAATTCGTCTTCTCCTCGCTCCCGTAGCGCTTCTTCGGGAAGATGAACGTTCAAACCCGCCAGACTGTCGGCCTGAGAGAGCGAATCAATCCCCCCCAGCTTAATATCATAGTCCTTCCCGTGCCGCACCAGAAACTCGACTTTGTATTCTCTGAGCGCCCCCTCTTTACCTATAAAAAGGCTCTTCAGATCGGGGCAATCGACCGCCGATATATAGTGGAATCTGAGTCTAAGCTTTCCTGTCTTCCCCTGGCTTCTTAATATCCGGCCAACGTTGATCAACTATGGCTTTTCGATAATCTCGAGGTTAAATCTCCTCTTCAGCTTCATCCCGGCCGCGCCCAGGATTATTCGAATGGCCCGGGCCGTCCGTCCCTGCTTTCCGATGACTTTCCCGAGATCTTCCGGAGCGACTTTGAGCTCAAGGATGCTGGTCTGTTCTCCTTCGAGCTGGGAAACCTGCACCATTTCAGGGTTGTCAACGAGTGCTTTGGCGATCAATTCAACGAGTTCTTTCACCGTGACCTCCTTAAAGCAAAAGTATGATTAATCGGAAGGTTTTTTCCGCTGGGAAGTTCTATCCAAGAGAGACTGGACCGTCTGGGAGGGCTTAGCTCCCTTGGCCAGCCAGGACTTCGCCTTCTCGAGATCGATCTCAAACGAGACCGGGTCGGTCAACGGGCTGTAGGTCCCGATGAAATCCTTCGGCCGGCTCTGCCGGGAACTCTTCGCTTCCATGACGACGATCCGATAGAAAGGTTTCTTATTCGTGCCGAAACGCATCAAACGCATACTTAACATGGGTCACCACTATGACTCAGAAATGATTACAAATCATAGCGAAATCCGCCTTCGAAGTCAACTGAAATCAGAGTTTTGCGCGGCCGGACCTTTGACAATCCGCTGACAAATTGCCAGTTTTCCCCTTAAAAAGGTCGCCTGATGGCCTGAATCGACTGGCTGGTCGTCGTCGGCCTGTGCCTCACTTCCCTCGTTGTCGGTTTGGTTTTCACCTGGGAGGCCGGGTCGGCTTTCTCTTCGGCCGGAGGTCCACCCAATTCTCCATGAAGCGGCCTTTGTCTCCCTCCTGATCGCCTTCCGAGAGCAGCGACTCGAAGATGGCCTTGAGATGAGCGTACGGCAAAGTGCCGATGATCATCCGGTTGTTGATGATTATGGTCGGAGTCGAGCGGATGCCGTGGGCAAATTTTTCTGATGTTTTCTCGTATTCAGCCCCGGTATCGATGATCTTCTGGACGAGGTCCCTTGTCGCCGGGTCGGTCAGCGCGGCTTCGACACCGTATTTCCTGGCCAGCTCCGTCCGCCATTCGGGGCTTCTGGCCTTCTGGAAATTTTCAAAGATCTCGTCATGGATGGCTTTGAACTTAGACGCGTCATAGGAGGTGATGAAGGCCAGATCGCAGGCGCCGGGATGGAGGTCCTTCTCGACGACGGTATTGCACTTGGCTTCCAGAGGGAAGTGCTGGAAGGCGATGTTGATCTTTCCCCCGTATTCCTTTTTCAACTGCTCGAGCTGCCGATATAGGAAGAGGCAATCAGGACAGCGGAAGTCCGCATATTCGATGACCCGGATGGGCGCATCCTCAAACTTTTCCGTGGCCTTCGCCGTCCAGAAGGGGGAGATGAAACTCGGGTTCGGTACTTCATCCAGGCTGTAATACTCCTTGACGACGTTCATGGCGACACCCCCGAGTTGAGCATCTTTCTTGGCCTCATAGAAGAGCTGGAATCCATAAGCACCGGTCAGGGCCACGACAGCGAAAACGGCCAGGAGTTTGAGCGACGGGAGGCTGCGGGACAATCCGTATCTCCAGAAGAGGAAAAAACTGAGCAGAGAAAAGATGTAGTAAGCGGCGCAGAAAAGGCAAAGGGTGTGGAGGGAAAAAACCGTATAGACGAAAAGCCCGATAACCCCCAGGGCGTTGAAAAAGGCCAGAAACTTGTTGGTCCGCTCGAAGGAGGCCGAAGGGAACAGGACGCCCAGGACGACCAGGGCGCCGGCGAACAGCCCGAAGTAGCCCATCGGGACCCCACGGAAATGAGCGAGCGCCGAATACGCGGAACTGTCACAGTTAAAGAAAGCGTTGAGGTCGCAGAACGATCCCTGAAAAATGGATTCCGGGAAATTCGCCAGGAAAAAATGCCGGATGGTCAGGACCGAGGCGGCGATCATTCCCGCCCCGGCGACGAAGCTCCAGAAGCGCCGCAGGCCGGCTCCTTTGAGAGTCAGGCTTTCAGCCATGGCCTATCTCCTGCAAAAATGTTCGGCCATTATACCACAACTTTCCCGATAGAAATTCGCTTTCCTGGCCTTCGACGTCGCGACGAATCAGGCTCTTCCCGGCTCCTTTTTGGGAAGAGGGAGGACGCCGGCCAATTCACTGATGACGTTGATGAGTTCCGCGTTCGAGGGAACGACGATCTTGGCGTTGTTCATCAGCGCCTTTTCGACCGTCTCCAGGCGCCGCAGCAGCTGGGCGTTGCCGACGAAATACTGCTGGGCCGCCTCGTTGACCAGCTTGATCGCCTGGGCTTCGCCCTCCGCCTCCAGGATCCGCGCCTGCTTGACGCCGTCCGCCCGCTTGATCTCGGCCCGGCGGGCGCCGTCGGCCATGGTCTCGGTGGCGGTGGCGAAGTCGACCGCGGCGATCTTCTCGTTCTCGGCCTTGACCACCTTGTTCATCGTCTCCTGGACGTCCTTGGGCGGGTCGATCTCCTTGAGCTCGGTCCGGACGATCTCGATGCCCCAGCTCTTGGTCTCCTCGCGGAGCGTCTTCTGCAGCTCGTCGTTGATCTTGCCCCGTTCGCTGTTAGCCGACTTCAGAGTCAAGGTGCCGATAATGTTGCGCAGCGTCGTCCTGGCCAGGTTGACGATCTGCCACTGGTAGTTGTAGACGTTGTACAGGGAGCTCTTGACGCTCTCTTCGTCGGTCTTGACCTTGAAATAGACCTGGGCATCGACCCGGGCGTTGAGGTTGTCGTTGGTGATGATCTCCTGCGGCTGGGCGTCGACCATGACCTCGGTGATGTTGACCTGGAACATCCGGTCGATGATCGGAATGATCCAGTTGAAACCGGCCCTGGCGAAGCGTTTGTATTTTCCCAGCCTTTCGACCAGGCCGCGGTGCGTCGGGCGGACGATCCGGATGCCGCTGAAAAAGAGCAGGATGACGACGGCGGCGATAAGAATCAGGATATTGGACATTGAAACCTCCTCTGTGAAAAAAATCAAAGACGGCTTTAGAGGCTATTTTAAGTTGCTCCGGCCTAAAATTCAAAAGGTCTGATGAACCCGAGAACAAGCGAGAACTCAAAGTTTGCGCTTGATGAAGGTGCGGTACTTGGAGAGGGCGGGCGCCATCCGGTCCTGGATGACAATATCGAAGAGGTATTTCCCTTGTTCAGCGGCCCTGTAGGGGACCTCGAACTCGATGTTTTTTATCTCGAACAATTCGTCTTCGCTCTTTTCCAGAGTCTTCGTCTCCTCGATCGTTCCGATCTTCACATCATCACGGTAGATATTGATCCTTATGCCGAACTCCGCCCTAAAATTCTCATCGAAGCTGATCCGGTTGACAGGTATGATGATCCGGAATCCAGTTTCTGAGAGTTTGGCTTCGAACTTGAACCGACGCTCGACGTCTTCCCTGAAATCTCCCGCGATCCAGTTGAGCTTGGCCCAATCCAGGACCTCAAAGAGATGTGAATCGTATGTCCCGATTCGCCAGGCACCGGCGGCGGACTTCCTGAAAAGCACGGCGATGCGATAGCGGTCATAGATCCACTGTTCCAGCGTCCATTGCTCCGTGCCTGGACGGAGCCGGGTCCCGTCGAAGCTGATCTGTTCGTTGTCTGGCGAGAGGAATTGAACGACGTCCGGGGGACCGAGCACGATGTACACCCGGCCGCGGTCCTCGTTCCAACCGCGCCGGGATTTTTCCTCATCCTCGCCGCGAGCCTCCTGGCCGCGGCGCGGGTTGTACGTTCCGAACCAGATGTTGGCGTAGCGGACGCGCTCCTCGAACTCCTCTCTGGCCTCGTTCTCATCGGTGCCGGGATCGGGATCGCGGATCCGCCAGAACTCATCGATGAACTCCTGCCGGGAGACCTCATCCGGAAGGGATTTCCAGATCTTGATCTCCTCGTCGGTCATGATCAGGCGGACCTGGTCGAAAACAGGGCCGAACGACAGCTCCTGGCCGATATTGATCCCCTGAGACGTGGAGCAGGAAAGGGCGAAAAGCAAGATCAGGGAGAGCGCTGCCAGAGAAGGTTTGGGTAACCCAAAGGATCGTTTCATGGCAGCCTCCTGAAGAGGAATCAGTGGCGTCTCTTCAATGATACAAGATCAGCGGCTATTATGCCAAGGAATCCGCTCGCCGGGGTGTTGCAATCCTGCGGAGAAAATGAAAAAATGGCCGGGCGTCGGATACTCTCAGAATGGGAGGTGAGGGCCGTGGCGAAGGTCTATTACGTCGGCGATTGGGCCATCATGACGGGGCCGGTCTTCATCGAAACTCCGTTCTACCAATCCTCCAAGGGAGCGGAAATCTTCAACTACGGAAAATGGCTCAAGGACGCCCTGGAATCGACGGGCCGGCATTCCGTCGAAAGCGTTCCGGCATGGGATTTCTACAACAAGCTCGGCCCCGGCGACTACGAGAGAATCCTGGAAGAATATGATGTCCTGATCTTCAGCGATATCGATGCCAAGCTTTTCCAGTTGGCGCCGAGTTTCTTCGACCGGGAGAAGTTCGGGACCAGGGTTCTGACTTTTCCCGACCGCATCCGCCTGACCGGAGAAGCCGTCCGCCGGGGGAAGGGGATCATGTTTCTGGGAGGGTGGTACTCTTTCAGCGGGGAGCATGGCAAAGGAGGTTGGGGAAGGACCCCGCTTCAGCGTATCCTGCCCGTGCGCTGCCTGGAATTCGAGGATCTTGTAGAAAGCACGGAAGGATTCAGCGCCCAGATTATGCCGCCCGGCAAAAAGCTTTACCGGGGGATCAACCTGGGGACGATGCCTCCATTCCTCGGATACAACAAGACGTCTCCCAAAAAGGGGGCCGAAGTCCTCCTCCGGGTGAGAGAGACCGGGGACCCGCTGGCTGTGCTCGGCCGACACGGCCGGGGACGTGTCTTTGCCTACACCTCCGACCCCGCGCCCCACTGGGGATGCAATTTCGTCTTCTGGAAGGGATATGCGGATTTTTGGCTGCGCAGCCTCGGCCTGGTCCTAGGGAAGGAGTAATGAGCGCGCTGTCTCCCAGGCCGCCAGGATTCGCGCCCAGGTCGGCGGCGACGACGGAGCTGGGCTAGGCAAGCTCAGCGGGAACGGGGGATGGTGGAGATGATTTTCTTGAACTGGGACTTCTTCATCATCCGTTTCATCTCCAGGAACTGCTTGAGGAGCTGGTTGACTTCGAAGACGGGGCGTCCGCTCCCCTTGGCAATCCGCTGGCGGCGGCGGCCGTCGATCATCTTAGGATCTTCGCGCTCCGGGTGGGTCATGGAGCCGATGATGGCCTCGAAATGGAGGATCTTGCGGTCGTCCATGTCCGCGGCGGAAAGATTCTTGAACATGCCGCCGCTGGGCAGATGCTTCAGGAGACTGGAAAAGGAACCCATCTTGCGAAGCTGCCGGAGCTGCTTCCGGAAATCATCTAGGGTGAACTCGTCCCGGCGGAGTCTGCGGGCCATCTCTTCCGCTTCCTGGGCATCGGTTTCCTGTTCCGCCTTCTCGATCAAGCTCAGGATGTCGCCCATCCCCAGGATGCGGGAGGCCATCCTGTCCGGATGGAAAACCTCGAGCTGATCGAACTTCTCGCCGGTCCCCACGAACTTGATGGACTTCCCCGTGACCGAGACGATGGAAAGGGCCGCTCCTCCCCGGGCATCGCCATCCAGCTTGGTCAGGATGACAGCGGTCAGGCCGATCTTCTCCTCAAAAGACTGGGCGGACCGGACCGCATCCTGGCCGGTCATGGCGTCGCCGACGTAGATGATCTCGGTCGGCTGTAGGGCTTCTTTCACCAAACGAAGTTCGGCCATCAATTCTTCGTCGATATGGAGGCGCCCGGCGGTATCCACGATGAGAAGGTCATGACCGCGGTTCCTGGCAAAAAGGACGAGGTCCTTGAGGACTTTCTGGGGCGAGGCCATCTGCTCCCGGCTGACCTCATAAAAAGGCAGGCCAAGCTGGCCGGCGATCATTTTCAGTTGGTCCTGGGCGGCCGGCCTCTTCAGGTCAAAGGAAACGAGCAGCGGATTCTTCTTCAGAGTGAGGCACCATTTTGCCAGCTTGCCGCAGGTGGTGGTTTTCCCCGAGCCCTGGAGGCCGACCAGCATGAAAATGGCCGGAGTCTGACCGCCGAAACGCAGAGGGGACGATTCCCGGCCGAGGACAGCCGTGAGCTCGTCGCGGACGATCTTGATGACCTGCTGGGCGGGCGTCAGGCTGTCCAAAACTTCCTGGTCCAAGGCCTTTGTTCGGATCCTCTCGACGACCTCCTTGACGACCTTGTAGTTGACGTCGGCCTCGAGCAGGGCCAGGCGGATCATCCGCAGGGACTCGGCCATGTTCTTTTCGGTGAGTTTCCCCTCTCCCCGGATGAACTTCAACACCTTCTCGAGCCGCGCCGACAGCTGTTCGAACATCATAGACCTCTGGGACAAACCGCAAAGACTCCTTTTATTATGATGCTTTGTGTCCTCAAGTCAAACCTCCACCCTATGATCCACCTTGACAAAGGGGGGCTTTCTAAGTAAGGTAGGAGGCACTTCGGTCATCAAGCACGCCCTGAGATAAGATAAAAAATGCATTATTGCCCTCTTTGGAGGACAGTTCAATGAGCGACAAAAAGATCGATTATGAGGAAATCACTAAGCTCGTCAGCTTCCTCGAAGAAAAACATCTGACCCATTTCGAGCTGGAAGTCGAGGGCTTCAAGATCAAGATCAGCCGGGCTCAGTCCGCCCCCCCCTCTCCCATGAAGATCGCCAGCCAGGAGGTTTCGTCCGTCGAAGGAGCAGCTAATTCTGCAATCCCATCTGGACCCGTGGTCATAGAAGAAGAGAATCACTTGCACTTCATCACCTCCCCTATGGTCGGGACATTCTACCGGGCATCCGACCCGAACTCACCGCCGTTCGTCGAGATCGGCGAGGAAGTGAAGAAAAGCCAAACGCTCTGTATCATCGAGGCCATGAAGCTGATGAACGAGATCGAATCCGATGTGGACGGCATCATCTCCGAGATCTACGTGGAAAACGGCAAGCCGGTTGAGTACGGACAACGGCTCTTCGCCATCCAGCTGCTGGTGGTCTGACCTCTCATGTTCTCCAAGATCCTGATCGCCAACCGAGGAGAGATCGCCCTCCGGGTTATCCGGGCGGCCAAGGAACTGGGGCTCAAGACGGTCGCTGTTTACTCCGAAAGCGACCGGAACAGCCTTCACACCATGCTGGCCGACGAGAAGGTCTGCATCGGCCCGGCCAAGGCCTCCGACAGCTACCTCAATATTCCAAACATTCTCAGCGCCGCCGAGCTCACCAAGGCGGATGCCATCCACCCGGGATACGGATTTCTGGCCGAGAATCCCCGGTTCGCGGAGATTTGCGAATCCTCCGGCATCACCTTTGTCGGTCCACAAGCGGCCATGATCAAGCTCATGGGCAACAAGAGTCTCGCCAGGCAGGAGATGAAGAGAGCGCGCGTTCCCATCATCTCGGGCAGCGATAAGGTCATCGAGGACCTCTCCGAAGCCAAGAAAATCGCTAAGAAGATGGGCTTTCCGGTCATCCTCAAGGCAGCGGCCGGGGGGGGCGGAAAGGGAATGCGGATCGTCCGCACTTCGGCTCAGCTCGAGGAGCAGTTCAACCTGGCCCAGAACGAAGCCAGATCCGCCTTCAGCGACCCCTCTCTCTACATCGAGAAATACCTGGCCAGCGCCCGTCACATAGAGATCCAGGTCGTCGCCGACAAGCACGGAAATGTCCTGGCGCTTGGGGAAAGGGAATGCTCAATTCAGAGGAAACACCAAAAGGTCATCGAGGAGACGCCTTCGCCCTTCGTCGACGAACGGCTGCGCAAGAAGATGACCAAGGCCGCCGAAGACGCCGCTCGCTATATCGGCTACCAGAGCCTGGGGACGTTCGAGTTCTTGGTCGATGAAAAAAAGAGATTCTATTTCATGGAAGCCAATACCCGTGTCCAGGTCGAGCATCCCATCACCGAGATGATCTATAACGTAGACCTTGTCAAAGAGCAGATCCGCATCGCCGCGGGAGAGAAACTGTCTTTTTCCCGTGACCTCGAGATGCGGGGCCATAGCTTGGAATGCCGGATCAACGCCGAGGACCCGGAGACCTTCAGCCCCTCCCCGGGGACGATCGATTTCATCCTCCTTCCCGGCGGTCAGGGTGTCCGGGTGGATTCGGCCGCCTACCAGGGCTGGAAGATCCCCCCCGACTATGATTCCCTTATCGCCAAGATCGCCGTCCTGGCGCCCTCGCGTCCGGAAGCCATCAGGAAGATGCAGACAGCCTTGGAAATGACCACCATCGTCGGCATCAAGAGCAATCTTCCCCTCCATCTGACCATTCTCTCCGATAGCGACTTCACCGCCGGCCGCTATAACACGCAATTCATGGAGAGATACCAAACGAAAAATAACAATCACAAATAGGGATGGGGCGAGGAGAGCTCGGTCTCAACCGACACGGTGAATTCACCGGCGTTATCCCCACCGATGAGTTCGTTGATGCCCAGGTAGAGACGTCCTGTGGTCGGCATAGCCACTCGGTTCTTCGCGCCGACAAAAAAGAGTTCGGCGACCTCCTCCGTTTTCTCCTCCCCGGTTCTTTCGTCCTTGATCACAGTGACGGAGACGACCACCTTCCCTATCAGGGCGCCGAGGTTTCGCTCCGTCAAGGGCTGTTGGACAGTCCGCAAATCATAGCCGTCGGGACCGCATTCGGCCTGGGGATTGCCCTTCTGAAGAGAAAGCCGGCCCTCGGCCTCAAAGGCCATCTCTTGGCCTTGAACAACATCGAATCCTGAGTCCGTCCAGGCCACGTTCCCTACGACATGGATGGTTAAGGTCTCGCCGCCTCCTCCCAGGGACACTATGGACAGCCAGGCTGCCAAGGCGAGCAGAGGGATAGTTTTCATGCCGGCTGGCCTTCAGGGTCCTCCAGGCGTTTTCCGAGAGCAAGAACCCGGATCATGGCCTCATGGACCAAGCTATTCGAAGCCAGGCATTCCTGGCCTGAGATATCGAACGCTCCTCCAGCGAAATCGGACACCCGGCCGCCCGCCTCAGCCACAATCAGCGCACCGGCCGCCTGGTCCCAGGGTTTAAGCTTCAACTCCCAGAAGCCGTCGAAACGACCGCAGGCAACGTAGCAGAGGTCCAGGGCCGCCGAGCCGCACCGACGGACGGCCTGGGCCCTGGTCAGGAAATGGTTGAAGTGGGCGATATTGTTGACCGGACTTTCCCGGAGATCATAGGGAAATCCCGTGGCCAAAAGGCTCCCGTCCAGGTCAGGGACGGCAGAAACTTTGATCCTCCGTCCGTTGAGCCAAGCGCCTTGGCCCTCCACTGCCTGGAAGACCTCTTCCCGCATCGGGTCATAGACAACCCCGAGGATGACCCTGCCCTGGCGTTCCAGGGCGATCGAGACCGTAAAGATGGGGAAACGGTGGGCAAAATTGGTCGTCCCATCCAACGGGTCGAAGACCCAGCGGAATTCGCTCGTCTCCCGCCGGCTCAAGCCTTCCTCGGCCAGGAATCCATGATCGGGGAAGGCCGCCGAAAGCCGGTCGTAAATCAGGTCCTGGGCCTGCCGGTCGAAATTCGTCACCAGGTCGACGACTCCCTTGAAAGATATCTCCCTTCCCTCATCCATGCCCGACTTAAGCATCCCGCCGGCCTCAAGGGCCGCCTCACGGGCCGCCCGGAGATGCTTATCCCAGTCCGCCATGATTTCCATATATTATCAAGACATCCTCTAGTTGGCAACGCCGCCCTTTCCCCCTCACCCTCAGAGGGAGCATTTCAACCATTTCATCTTCATGTGATCTTCAAAATCGGTGCAGGAGGCCGCCCCTAGGCCCCCGTAGCGGAGGGGGGACCCATCGTTCCGATGGGGGGAACCGACGGGACTGGTTCCCCGGGGTGCGGGGGCAGAGGGCGGCCTCCTGTACCGATTGAAACCATCTATATAGGAATGCTTACTCCCCTAAACCCTTTGGATTTTTCCACGTAATATACTATGATAACTATAGGAATATTGTGATCATGGACTACCGGTTCATCTGGCGGAAAAAGCCCATAGAAGCAAACGCGGAGGTGCCTCAAGCTCCGCGACCCAAGCGGAAACGAAAGAAGACGGTCTTCATCGCCCTTTTTGGCCTCCTCATCATCGTCCTCGTCATCGGCAACCTCCGTTCCCGGAGAGAAAAATCCGTCAATGTAATGGTCGAAAAGGCCTCCCTTCAAGACTTAACTTCGATCATCTCGGCCTCGGGCGAGATCAAACCGAAAAAAAACGTCAACATCAGCGCTCAGGCCTCCGGCCAGATCATCAAGCTCGGGGTCGTCGAGGGACAGGAGGTCAAGACCGGCGACTTTCTCCTCAAGCTTGATTCCACTCAGTACGAAGCCAACGCCGATAGAGACAGAGCCTTCATTCAAGCCTACCGGTCACAGCTCATCCAGGCGGAGGCACGGATGAGACGGGAAGAGAACAACTACGATCGGCAAAAACAGCTCTTCGACGGCCAACTCATCTCCCAAGAACAATTGGAACAAGCGAAAGTCGAAGCGGATATCGCTAGAGCCGAGGTCCAGGCCATCCGCCATCAGATCCAGCAGGCGCAGGCTTCGCTCAAGAGCAGCCTCGACAGCCTGAGCAAGACGATTTATTACTCTCCGATAGATGGGATCATAACCAGCCTGCCGATAGAAGAAGGGGA
>CAYOZW010000045.1:0-18663 GCA_964408495.1 uncultured Eubacteriales bacterium | reverse complement strand
TGATCAGGCGAAAAATTCCGCCGGCACGTCCTTCAGGCGGACGATATCTTGCACCCGGTCGGCTACGTCAAAGCCCTTGACGCAGCGGACGGTGCAGGTTGGACAGTCCCGGCAGGGATTCGCGGGCAGGTCGATCTCCTCCAGCAGATCGCGGGCCAGGCCCAGATTTCTATAGCCATATGCGTACATGTAGCTGCGCATGATCTCGGGAACGGGGAGCTGCTGGCGGCAGTTCGGCAGGCACTTCTTACAGGATTGACAGTAGAGCCCGGCCTGGACATCCATTCTCAGGTCTTTGAGATCCTGCTCCGTCAGCGTCAGGTCGACCATCACGGCCAGGTCATCCTCGAGCTGGTCGAAGGTGGTCATGCCCGGGATGGCGGTGGTCACGTTGGCGTCGCTGAGAACCCATTTCAGGGCGGCCTTCATATTGATCGGCTGCAGTTTCTCCTTGTCCCAAAAGGCCCCGGCCTGGGTTTTCATGGCGACGATGCCGATTCCGGCAGCCACGGCCTCGGCAACGGCCCGCCGGACTTCGTCACGGTGGTCTTGGCGGAAATTGTAAGCGGTCAGGACGACGTCATGGACCTTGCCTTCCACGGCCGCCCTGATGACCTCAGGCTCATTGGAATGAGTGGTCACACCGATGAAACGGGCCTTCCCCTCCTTCTTGATCTTCTGCAGCGCGTCGAGGACCGACTCGTGGAGGGCCTGGTCGCGGGCAAGGACGTTGTGCTGATAGAGGATGTCGACGTGGTCGAGGCCCAGCCTCTGCAGGCTGAGGTCAAACATCTCCAGGAATGGCTCGGGCTTGGCATCCGGCGGAATGGCGCCGGTTCGTCGGTCCCGTCCGGGCGCAGGGACTTTGGTGGCGATGACATAGGAATCGCGAGGCCGTCCCTTGAGGACCTCGCCGATAATGACCTCATTCTTGCCTCTTTGGTAGCCGTGGGCTGTATCAAGCATAATGATGCCCCGGTCCAGGGACGCCCTGATGAGGTTGGGGTTGTCCGAGTTCATGACTCCCATGCTGACGACGGGCAGTTTCAAGCCGGTGCGGCCGAGAGTCCGGAGGATGGGGTTTTTTCCGGCGGGAGCGGGCGAGGAAGACGGAGCCTGGGAAGACCCCAAGGCGGGCTTGATAGCCACCCCGGCCAGCCCGGCAGCGCTCCACCGCAGAAAAGACCTTCGTTTCAGGGGATTCGTGTTTTTTGTCATTGTTCTCTCCTAGGTTGGAATTTCCATTTTACTAAATCTATCGTAACTATAGCAATAGTAGATGAATAAAATGCTTTTAGCCGCCTTGGGGAGCGGGCGATCCGGCTACGAACTCTCCTTTGAACGGCCGGATCGAATATGGTATACACAAAACAGATAGTCATATGACTCCAGAACATGGGAGGACCGGGGTGGCGAGAAGGATATTTCCCGATGGGCGGACGTTTGAACAGGTCCGTAATCACTATCTTGTCGAGAAGGCCATCGCCCGCAGGCTCAGGCAATCCTCCAGGGAAGAGAGAAAGGCTATCTATCCGTTGATTTACACAGAATTATTCTCGAAGGTTCCCGACCACCCCCGGCTTCGAGAAAAACAAAGCGAAAAGGAAGCCCTGACAAAATGCCGTCAGAAATTCCAGCTTGTTGCAGAGCATTTGGATCAAAAGGCGGTCCTGGTTGAGTTTGGCCCTGGAGACTGCCGCTTTTCCTATTTTGTAAGCCCTCGGGTGAGCCGGGTGATCGCCGTCGACATTGCTGACCAGAAGCTTCCCGGGATCCCGATGCCTCCAAATTTCCAACTGGTCCTCTACGACGGGTTTTCGTTGCCCCTGGAAGATAGGATTGCCGATGTTGTCTTTAGCGACCAGTTCATCGAGCACCTCCATCCGGAAGATGCCGAAGGCCATTTCAGGTTGGTGAAGCGAATCCTCAAGGACAAAGGGGTGTATGCCTTCAGGACTCCCCATGCCTATTTTGGCCCCCATGATGTCTCCCGCTACTTCTCAGAGAAGCCCGAGGGTTTTCACCTCAAAGAGTGGACATATTCGGAGTTGATGAAGATATTAAAAAAATTGGGGTTTTCATCCTGGTCGGGGTTCTGGAGGATCAACAAGAAGATCAACAAGAAATACATCCGCATGCCGTCCTTTTACTTCCATTTTGTGGAAGGAATGCTTTCGGCGCTTCCCTACAGGGTGAGGAAAGTTATCTCACGCCTTTTCCTGCCAAAACAGATTTACATGACCGCCATCAGGCAGCTACCATAGTTGCGCTTTATATTCGGCAAAAGCGAGTGTCATCACGGCAATCGGAGATCTAAGACCGGGCGGAGCGGAGAGCCGTCAGATAGAAATTCCGTAGATCTTGATCTTGTAGCTCAGCATCCTCTCGGTGATCCCGAGGGCCCGGGCGGCTTGGCTCTTGACCCCGTTGGCATCGAGGAGGGCTCTTTTGATCTCTCGGACCTCGAGGCGCCGGACCATACCGGTCAGGGCCTCGTCCCCGCTCGAGACCTCCTCCTCTGGCTTTTCCTTCAGAAAAACGGGGAGGTCGGCGATGGTGAGGAACTCACCCTCGCCGAGAACGACTGCCCGCTCGACGATGTTCTCGAGCTCGCGGACGTTTCCGGGAAAGTCATAGCGAAGAAGGAGGGCCATGGTTTCGCGGGTCACGCCGCTGATCTTTTTTCCTTCCCGGCCGCTGTATTTCTTGACGAAGAAATCGACGAGCGGTGGGATGTCTTCCTTCCTCTGGCGAAGCGGAGGAACGGTGATGGCGATGACGTTCAAGCGATAGTAGAGGTCGGGCCGGAACTTTTCCTCCGCCAGTTGTCTTTCCAGGTCTCTGTTCGTAGCGGCGATGATGCGAACGTCCGCCCGCAGCGGTTTGGCGGAACCGAGCCGGTAAAACTCGCCGTCCTGGAGGACCCGGAGTAACTTGGCCTGGAGGGGAAGCGGCAGGTCGCCGATCTCGTCCAGAAAAAGAGTGCCTCCCGAGGCCGCCTCGAACTTGCCGATCCTCCGTTCCGTCGCCCCCGTGTAGGCGCCCTTTTCCGCTCCGAAAAGCTCGCTTTCGACGAGTGTTTCGGGGAGAGAGGGAATGTTCAGAGCCAGGAAAGGGCCATCCTTTCTGGGGGAAGCCTGGTGGACGCTCCGGGCGACCAGGTCCTTTCCGGTTCCCGTCTCTCCCGAGATGAGGACGGTGGCGTCGCTCTTTGCCGCCTTGGCGATGAGGCGACCCACCTCCTCCATCCGGGACGAGGCCAGGACGAAATTCTTGGCGGAGAACCGCTCTTCGAGAGATGACCGGAGGACAGAAACCTCGCGGCGCAGCTTCTGCCGCTCCAGCGCCCGCTCGGCGGCCAGCCGGAATTTTTCGAAATCGATAGGCTTGGTGATGTAATCGTACGCCCCTTTGCGCATGGCTTCAACCGCGTTCTCGACATTGGCAAAGGCGGTGACCACGATGGCCGTGAGGAGCGGGTTCTCCCGAAGGAGATCCTGGATGACGGCGGTCCCTGTTTCCTCGCCGAGCCTATAGTCGACCACGGCCAGGTCGATGGGGTATCTGCGGACGACCTCCAGAGCAGCCTTGCCGGTGGCGGCCTCGAAGACCGCATAACCCTCGACTTCGAGGTTCTGCTTGATCAGGCGCCGCTGGAGGGGGTCGTCTTCCACGATCAGGATCAGGGCCTTACTCATGGCTGCCTCCCAGGATCTGGATGGTGAAGGCCGCGCCCTGACCCGGCCGGCTCTCGACTTCGATCCGGCCGCCATGGGCTTCGATGATCTTGCGCGCCAGGTAGAGACCGATACCCATCCCCTTGTCCTTGGTTGTGAAGAAAGGGTCAAAGACCCGCGGGAGCCGGTCCGGCGAAATGCCCTCCCCCGTATCGACGACCTTGACCGTGACCCTCTTCCGGCGAGCTTCCGCTTCCACGGACACGAACCCCCGTTCCGTGGCCTCATAGGCATTGCGGAGCAGGGTGAAAAAACATTGGGTCAGGAGGGCTTTGTCGGCGGAGAGATGGACGGGGCGGGACTCCGTGTAGCGAAATTCAACGGTTGAGGAGGGGATTTCTCGGGCCAAAGCCTCCCTGGCGGCGTTGACGACCTCCCGGAGCGCGACCTTCTCTTTTTTCAAACGCAGCGGCCGGAGCGCATCCGAGAAGCGGTCGATGATCCGGGCGATCTTCTGGACCTCGGACTTTCCGGCGACGACTTCGGGTTCGATACCGGCCGGGACCTTTTTCCGCAGGAGCTCGCAGAGGAGCGAGAGGCTGTTGAGAGGATTCTTGATCTCATGGGCCACGGCCGAGGTGAAGGCCGAGATCTCCCGGAAACGGTCCTTTTCGTGGCGGGCTTCCTCCGCCTCTTTGGACTTGGCCAGATAGCTTTTTTGGAGTTCGAAGAGGCCGAGAAAAAAAACGACTCCGACGGCCGCCAGAAAAGCGAAAATGATCAACAGGTTCCGGCTGGAGCGGGTGGTCATCTCCTCCAAATTTTTGAGGGAATAGCCGAGGTAGAGGAAATAGTTTGTCCCGTCCGTCCGGGTGAATGGGGAAAGCCAATTGAAAATCCGGCCGACCGGAGAAGAAATTGTCCAGGGATCCATTCTCCCGGCGTCCCGGGAGGAAAAAGGGAGGTAGCCTTCGTATCGGGAGCTCCAGGCTAAAATGTTCTTGTTTTCGTCGAGGATGGCGAGGTAATAGATATTCCCATCCCCCTCATACAGTTTCAGGACGTCCTGCGGCGTGTATCCTTCCTCAAGGAAATGGGCGAGGTTGACCCGGAGGATTTCGGCCGTCGCAGCGAGCTGTTCCCGGACAAGCTCTTCGGCCTTCTTCTGGATATAGCCCCGGCTGAGGGTGGAGAAGACGAAGATGATGACCAGGATCCCGAGGAAGGGGAGAAAAAAGAAGAGGAAAAAGCCCTTCCGTTTCAAATTCCCCGGCCCCTGCGTTGTCCCGTTCTTTTCATCTTCCCGCCTCTCCAGCTCGGGAAACCCCGGCTGTCACGGAGGAGAAACGTCTCCCCTGCCGACTGGAGCTCACGGGCGATGATGTATCGGGTCCCGTCTTTGGCATACAGGGAGCCGACGATCTTCACGCGTTCTCCGACATGGAGGTCATGGTCGAAAAACCAGGCCGGGCTGATCTCTGCCCGGTAAACCTCCCCGCTCTTTTTTTCCTCGAGGATGAGGATGAGGAACGGGGACCGGTCCTCATACCGCGGCTCGAAGAGAAGTTCATGGATCGTCCCTTCGACCTGTCTTTCGGTATCGATGTTATAGAAGGGCCCGGCTTGCCCCCCGGTCTCCTGACCCAATACGAGCAATCCGGCCCCGGCCAGCCAAACCAAAACCAGGGAAATGAACAGGCCTCGGCGCCTCATCTTCCGTTTCCCCAGTTCAGGCTCCACTCGACTCCCACCGACAGGAAATGCCCCTGCCATTTGAAGAGGGGATCGTTGGAATGGTTATCGACATAAGAGTAGTTGAGATAGAGTGAGAGGACTGAAAAATTCTTCTCCAACCGGACCTCCCACTGGTTTCTTTTGTCCTCCCTGAGGAGGTCGAGCGATTCTCCCTCCAGGTTCATGGCCTCGATTCCCGGGAATTCCTTGCGGGACCGAGTATATCCCAACTTGAGCTGAGTATTCCAGGGGGCCTCGAGGGTCAACTGGCCGGAAACGACGTAGCCGTTCCAGGAGAAAACATCGTAGGTCGGGTTTTCGACCATGGTGAACTCGCTGATGGAAACAAAAGGATTCTCTCCCGAGACGGTCCACTGGCTCAGCCCGGAAAGCCGGATGCCGATGTTGTTTCCGATGCCCTGGGCAATAAGGCCGCTGGCAGAAAGGATCTGGATGCCTTGGCCCTGGCTTGTCGATCCGGGTTTGGAGATCCCGGTTCTCCACCCCATCTGACCGCTGCCCTGGCCGTGGCCGCCGCCGTTGCCGGAGTGTCCACTTGCCGACGGTTCCGGCTCTGCGGGCGCGGGAACGACGGGGACGAATGGGTGGAGGAAGGACTTGAACCCCCAATTGGCTTCGGCCTTGATCGTCGTCCTGGTTTCGAAATACCGATCCAAGGAAAGATTGACCAAGTGGCTGGTGAAATCGAAGATCATGTCCTTATAGTTCTTATAAGCGAAGCTATAGCTCCCCTTGAGGATTGAGCTCCCGCTGAGATAGGCCTTGACGGCTCCCAGAAAGCCGATCGAAAAATAATTGAAATCCTGGTAATCGGGCCGATAAAGCACCCCACCCGCTCTGACGGCGGCGTAGAGGGCCGTTTTCTCATTCATGGTATGGACGGTATCCAGTCCCAGGTCCTGGCTGTAGGTGCTGATGTGCGGATTCTGATAGAGGTAGGAGTAGGCTCCGTCCGTGAAGAAGGAGACCTGCCGGAAATCCTTGACGAAGGAGAATGACAGACTGGAAACCTGGTCTTTCTCCGGGTAAGCGGTCTGGAAAAGATTGTCGGTCGAACCCTGGGAAAAACCCAGCGTCAACTGGTCTGCCTTGGTCAAAGCGCTCAAGGCCGCTATCATGATGACGATCAAGATCAGATTTTTCATCGGTGTTGCCGGTCGAAAGAGGAAAAGGGCCGGAGCCCTTCTCCTCCTCGAAGTTGTCACTACTTTCCGGCCTCCCATTCAGTTTCGGCCGCGGCGCTGGCCGCTTCCCTTGGGTCCGCTGCCGTCACAAGCCCTGCCGCCCTGGCCTTTAAAGCCGTTGCGGAAGGATGATCTCGACCAGCCCTGGCCGCCCTGGAAGCCTTTGCGGTTGGCCGCCTGGTTCTGTGGGCCGTTCTGGGCAAATCGGTTTTTGGAGCCGATTCCATCCTCTGGCTTCTTCCAGTCAGGGTCCTGGCAGTTGGGGATGCCGTCGTTGTCGTGGTCTCGCTGGAAATCGTTGATACCATCTCCGTTCTGGTCCATGAACCGGGCCCTTTCCCGGACCTGGGGTTGGGCTTTGGTCTGGACTCGAACCCTGTTTTGAACCATGTTGGCGGCTCTGTCCTGATTCTTCTCCTGGGCCATAACCAGGCCTGACCCGAGGACCAGGAACCAGCCGGCGAGTGCCAATGCTTTTTTTGTGCTCATCTTGAGCCTCCTTTAATTTAACATTGAGGCCATCTTTTAGGCAAACATCGTGCCAATTCATAATTTAATTATTATCTTGTGGTTAGCGGATTCTACGCCTTCCTCATTCCGACAAAAATGTAGGAGCCATCGACAAATTTGTCCCTTTGAGGTGCGGCCCGAGAAAAAAGGCGCAATTTGTCTAAAACTGTGTGCGCTCGTGCCTTCGGTTCTTGAAATGCTCAAGAGGACATGGTGCTGAACGTGTATAATAGAATTATGAAGGAGCAAGGATGAGAAATTACCGAGGATTATGGTTTTTGATATTTTCCATGTTTTTCTTTTTCCTGAACACCCCTGGGTTTTCCCAGAGCACGGAGAAAGAAAATGTATTAGATGAGCGAGTGAAGGCCTTCCTGGCCAAAACGGGGGGCCGCTGGTATGACATGAACGTCCCCGAGGTCGATGGAGAGATCCTCTACCGGCTTGTCATAGAGAATGGGTACAAAAAGGCTCTCGAGATCGGCACCTCGACCGGACGGTCGGGGATCTACATCGCCTGGGCTTTGAGCAAGACGGGGGGCCGGCTCACGACCATCGAGATTGACGAAGGGCGGCACAAGGAGGCGGTGGCAAATTTCAAGGAGGCGGGGCTGAGCGAGTATATCGACGCCCGGCTGGCCGACGCCCATGAACTGGTCCCGGCGCTTCCCGGGCCGTTCGACTTCGTTTTTATCGACGCCGATAAGGGCTGGTACACCAATTATGCCCGGGCCGTCATCCCCAAGCTCGAGCCCGGCGGCTGTGTCGCCGCTCACAACGTTTATGAGGGGAGAAGCCGGGGCGGTTTTGGTGGGACCCGAGATTATTATGATTATATTAAGAATCTCCCCGGTTTCAGCAGCCAGATTCTCAGCGAAAGCCGCGGCGGCATCTCGGTCAGCTATAAAGACAAGGTGAACTAGAAAAGAACGGGCGGCTTCTTTTTTCAGAAGAAATATGGTAGGGAAAGAGAGAGAGTTCTCGAAGGAAGAGTCCGGATGGAAAGAGAAACGAACATCTATCGGGAATTCTTGCCTCATCTCGACAGGAAAGAGTCGCTAGCCCTGGCGACTATCGTGACGGCCGAAGGGGCCACCCCTCAAATCCCCGGAGCGTCAGCCCTCTTTTCCGAGCGGGGACTTCTCCTGGGCACCCTGGGAGGAGGGCTGCTGGAAGCCGATGCCCAGCATAAAGCCTTGCCTTGTCTGAAGAAGGGCCACTCCGTTTTATACCGATTCGATCTCCAGGGCGAAGATGTGGAGGCGGGTGAGCCGGTCTGCGGCGGCTCTGTGCGGGTTCTCATCGACGGTTCCCCGGCCGAACACCGTGAGGCTTGGCGCGGCTTGGAAGAATCCCTCCGGGCCGGTCGGGGCGGCCTCCTGGCGACCCGAATCAGTCAGCGGGCCGGCGAGAAGGCGGGGATTAAACGTTTCTGGCTCGATGAAGGAGAAGCCCCTAAGGGCAGGGGAAAAGCAAGTCTCGACCGCCTGGCCCGGGAACTTGCCGAGGCGCGGGCGAAACGGGAACCCCTATTCGTCAGAGGCGCGCCTGTCCCGAAGGACCGGTCAGTTTCTTTTTTTTTGGAACCCCTCTTCCCCCTCCCTCGTCTCCTCATTGTCGGCGCAGGCCACATCGGCCGGGCCCTCGCCCGTTACGGCAGCCGGCTGGGCTTCGAGGTCACGGTCATCGATGACCGGGCCGAATATGCCAGCCGGGAGAGGTTTCCAGAGGCGGCCTCTCTCCTTGTCGGCGGGATCGATAGGACGAGCCGGGCTTTTCCAGTTTCCCCCGACACCTACATTGTCATCGTCACCCGGGGCCACAGCCATGATGCCGAGGCTTTGCGGGCCTTTATCCGTTCTCCGGCCGCCTATATCGGAATGATCGGGAGCCGGCACAAGGTCGGCCTGATGAGAGACAGATTTCTCTCCGAGGGCTGGGCAAACGCTCAGGAGTGGGACCGCATCCATACACCCATCGGGCTGAAAATCGGGTCTCGGACCGTCGAAGAGATCGCAGTCAGCATTGCCGCCGAGCTCGTCCAGGTCAGAAGCCAGGTCCGGGAGTTGATATCGGGAGAAAGACATTGATTTGGGCGGTCGTCCTGGCGGCCGGCAAATCCCGGCGCATGGGCCGGCCCAAACTCCTCCTTCCCTACGAAAGCGGGACGATCATCGAGGCCGTCATTCGGACCGTCGCTGCCTCGAGAGTCGACAGGACCTTGGTCGTCCTCGGAGCCCAGCGCGAGGAAATCGAAGAGAAAATACGGGATTTCGCTTTAAAAAAGGTGATCAATCGGGAATACCGGAAAGGAATGTTCTCTTCGGTCCTGTGCGGGCTTGGCTCACTCCCTGGATCCGCCCGGGCGGCGGTCCTGGTCCTAGCCGACCAGCCGGGAATCCCAACCGGGGTCATCGATTCGCTGATCAAATCGTTCCTCCGAGAAAAAAAGGGGCTTGTTATTCCGGTCTACCGGAAGAGACGAGGCCATCCTTTGCTCCTCGACCTGAAGTACCGCCGGGAACTCGAGTCCCTTCCTCCGGATGCCGGGCTTCGCGCGCTTCTGCTGAGGCATCCTGAGGACATCCTGGAGGTCCGTGTCACGAGCCCGGAAATCCTGCGCGACATCGATTCCCCCGGGGACTACCGGAAATCAAGAGGGGTCTGGGTCAAGGGAGAGGCGTGAACTCCGGCCCTTTCTAAGGATTTCCTTGCCTTGCGGTCTAAACAAAGTGGTGTATAATAAACGCGGAAGGAGCGAGATGATGCGCAAAATGGGCCTTCTTTCCCTGACTTTCTTCATGTTGGCTTCCGGGGCGGCCCTGGCGGTGACACAAGAGACCGACATCAGCGGAGGATGGGAACTCACGATCCAGAGTCCGCGCGGGCAGATGACCATAGGCGCAAGGTTCGCTCAGGAGGGGACGAAGCTCACCGTCACCATGACGGGCCCTCGGGGAGACGAATCCGCCGGGCAAGGGACCATCCAGGGACAGGCCGTCCAGTGGTCAGTCACTCGCTCAACGGGAGGTGGAGAGAGGACGGTCGTCTACAAGGGGACGATCAAAGGAACCAGCATGTCCGGAACGGCGGACTTGGGTGAGCTGGGAACCGTGGGCTGGACCGGGACGAAAAGATAGCCTCTTTCCTTTTTCGACCTCTATTCAGCACCAAGGCAAATCATCTTTGAAACCATCCCCGGCGAGAGTCGTATTGTATAAATAAACAGGGAAGAATTCCTCTGGCCTTCCGTCTAAATGGTATACGGAGGCCTGTGAGAAGTGCGTAAATATGGACGAGAAAGAGCTCATCCGGCGGTCTCAGGGAGGAGACGGCGAGGCCTTCGGAGTCTTGATTGAAAGGTATAAGGGCAAAGTGTTCAGCTTGGCTTACGGATTCACGCGGGACCGGACGGCGGCCGATGACCTGGCCCAGGAGGTCTTTATCAAGGCCTATTTTTCTCTGCCCCGTTTCAAAGCCAAGTCCGAATTCGGGACCTGGCTCTACCGGATCGCCGTGAACCACGCCAAGGATTACCTGCGAAAGAACCGGAGCCGGCTGAGGGACGTGTCCATCGAGGATGTCGGCGAGCAGCGGCTGGCCGCCGCGGAGAAGAGCCAGGAAGACATCCAATCCGAGGAAGAGCGCCGGGCGCTTGTCCTGGGCGTCCTCGAGCGATTGCCGGAGAAGTATCGGACTATCCTGACCTTGAGGGACATCGAGGGAATGTCCTACGAGGACATCTCCCGGATTCTCGGCCTTTCGCCCGGCACGGTGGACTCGCGGCTCCATCGGGCGCGGCAGAAGTTGCGGCAGAGACTGATGTCGAACATAAATTTGCAAGGAGGAAACAATGGACTGTAAAAAAGCCGAGCGTTTTCTCCTGCGGTCTTATGACACGCCGTCCGGACCCGAGGAAAAGGCGGAACTCCGGGGACATCTCGAAAAATGTCCTGCCTGCCGGAAAAAAGATGTTGAGTACAGGACGATTCTCGGGCTTCTCCGGCCGGGTCCCGTTCCCGAGCCGCTGCCCTATTTCCGGGAGCGACTCCTGGCCAGGATCAGAGAAAAAGAAAAAGAAATCCCCGGCCTCTTCGGGCTGAAGTTGGCGCACCGGGCGGTCGCTTTTTGCCTGGCCGTCTTTTTCGTCTTCGGCGTCGGCATTCTCCTTTTCCCGCCGGAAGAAACGCCGGAGCTGAGCCAGGCGGAGAGACTCTTCCTCCAGAATGAGAATCCCCTGACAGAGACCGCCAGCCTCCTGAATCAAAACAGGGCCGAAGATAAGAACATGATGCTGATCTTTGCCTCTGTAGACGACAGAAAGGCTGGCAGGAGATAGCCACTATGCCGAATAAATACAGGCTCTGGCTGGTCCTCACCCTGCTCGTGGCCTTCGCGGCCGGGCTCTTGGGCGGGATCTTCAGCGAACGCTATTTTTTCCACCCTCGGGCGCACGCCCGGGCAAGAAGAGACGCCCAGAAGCCGCCCGACCTTGAGGAGATGGCTAAAGAGCTGGGCCTCTCTCTCGATCAGAAAGAGAGGATCAAGCAAATTTTCGAAATGAACGACGTCAAGTTCAAAGATCTGCGCGCGGAGATGCACAAGCGGCTCTCCGATATTCGCGCCGAGATCAAGGATCAGATCGATGCCGTGTTGACGCCGGAGCAAAAACAGAAGCTGGAAAGCATCATCGCTCAACACCAGTCCAAGGACAAAAAGGAATCCGAAAAGAAAGGACAAAGCTCCGCAAGAGGGAGCTCTCCGGAGAAGCCCAGAGGAGAAATGAAATGAACAAGAAAATCATCTTTGGAATCATTGTCTTGGTGATTATCACCGGGGTGATCCTCGGCCTAACCGTCTTCAAGGACGGCAAGAACGGCCAGGTCAGGTACCGGACGGAGAAGATCGCCAAGGGAGATATCGAGGCCCTGATCACCACCTCGGGCGCGGTCAACCCGATCACCATGGTGGAAGTCGGAAGCCAGGTATCGGGGAAGATCGCAAGTCTCTATGTGGATTATAACTCCAAGGTCACGAAGGGCCAGATCCTGGCCGAGCTCGACCTCTCCACCTTCCAAAGCCGGGTGAATCAGAGCCAGGCGAATTACATGAGCGCCCTGGCCTCGCTGGAAAAGGCCAGGGTGACGCTGGACAACCTCCAGAAGCAGTACGAGAGAGCTCTGAGGCTGTTCGAGAAAGAACTGATCTCTTTTGAAGAGAGGGATATATCCGAGGCCAACTATCTCGGCGCCAAGACCGACCTGCAGAGGGCTGAAGCCAGCGTCGACCAGGCCAAGTCCCAACTGGAGTCGAGCAAACTCGACCTCAGCTACGCCATCATTCGCTCGCCGATCGACGGGATCGTCATCTCCCGGAACATGAACGTCGGCCAGACGGTCCAGGCCAGCTTTACGGCTCCCAAGATCTTTGAGATCGCCAACGACCTGAGCAAGATGCAGGTCGAGTGCGATGTCGACGAGGCCGATGTCGGCCGGATCCAGGAAGGCCAGAAGGTGCGCTTCACCGTCGACGCCTTCCCCAACGATTCCTTCAACGGTGTCGTCCATCAGGTCCGCTATTCCCCGACCGTCACCCAGAACGTCGTCACCTATACCACCATCGTGGCCGTGGATAATCCCGGGATGAAGTTGCGGCCGGGCATGACCGCCACTGTGAACATCATCGTCGGCGAGGCCAAGGACGTGTTGCGCGTTCCCAACGCCGCCCTGCGGTTCACGCCGACCCTTCCCCCCGAGGAGCTTGCCAAGATCATGAAGGAGGCCGGCGAGAAGATAATGGCCCAACGGAAAGCCCAGGGCGGGCAGGAACCGGGCGCGCAGACGCCGGGCTCCAAAAGCGGCCAGCCGCCGGCCCAGGGAGAAGCGGGCAGCGGAGCTCGGATGACGTTCTCCCAGGGGGGCGGTATGCCCGGACAGGCGTCCGGAACCCGGGGACGCCGGCCCTCGATGGTCTGGTACCTCGACGAGAATCAGAAACTCAACATTGCCTTCATCCGGCCGGGCGTAACGGACAATTCCTACACAGAGATCCTGCGCAGCGACCTCAAAGAAGGCCAGGAGATCATCATTGGGCTGCAAACTGGCCAGACCGCTTCTTCCCAGTCCGGGCCAAGCCCGCAGCGGATGATGTTCGTCGGCCGGTAAGCCCGGACCGTTCAAGGACGCAAAGGAAAGCAACATGGCCACTCCCATCATACGGCTGGAGAACCTAGTCAAAGTGTATAAAGTCGGCGAGACCGAGGTCCGGGCGCTGCGGGGCGTGACCTATGCTGTCGAAGCCGGGGAATTCTTAGCCATAATGGGGTCCTCGGGGTCGGGAAAATCGACCCTGATGAACATCATCGGCTGCCTGGACAGGCCGACTTCGGGAACGTATTTCCTGGAAGGCGAGGAGGTCTCTACCCTCAGCCGGGACGAGTTGGCCCGGATTCGCAATCAGAAAATCGGTTTCGTTTTCCAGACTTTCAACCTCCTCCCGCGGACGACGGCCCTCGAGAATGTCGAGCTTCCTCTCCTCTATTCTGCCCACATCCACTCCAAGCAGCGGGTCGAGTTGGCCCTCCAGGCCCTGGAATCGGTCGGGCTCCAGGACCGCGCCTACCACAAGACGAATCAGCTTTCGGGAGGGGAACAGCAAAGGGTGGCCATCGCCCGGGCTCTGCTCAACAGCCCCACCCTGATCCTGGCGGATGAACCGACCGGGAACCTGGACACAAAAACCAGCAATGAGATTATAGAAGTCTTTACCCAGCTCAACCAGAAAAAAAATATCACCATGGTGATGGTGACGCACGAACCCGACATCGCCTGCTTTGCCAGGAAAAGGATCTATATCCGGGACGGCGAGATCGTTAAGGAAGAGAGCAACGGTGAGGGGTGTGAGAACTTTTCCAGAAAGGAGTCACGGCCATGAACATCATGCGCACCACCCGGGTCGCCCTGCGGGCGCTCGGACGCAATAAAATGCGGTCTTTCCTGACCGCGCTGGGCATCATCATCGGCGTCGGAGCGGTTATCTCAATGGTCAGCATCGGTGAAGGGGCCAAAAAGGGTGTCGCGGACCGCTTTGCCTCCATGGGAACCAACCTGCTTTTTGTCTCGCCGGGCAGCCGAAGCCGGGGTGGAGTTCATACCGGGTTCGGCGGCTTCAACACCCTCAAGCCGGAGGATGCCACCGCCATCGAGCAACAGTGCGACGCCGTCCAGTACACCTCGCCTTCAGTCAGCACGAGAGCCCAGACTGTTTACATGAACAAGAACTGGAACACCTCTATTCAAGGAACCGGGGCCAAGTACCCCGAAATCCGCAACTGGCCGGTCGAGGAGGGGACATATTTTGACGATAGCCAGATCAGGACGGCCGCCAAGGTCTGCGTCCTGGGGAGTGAGGTCAAAAAAAGTCTCTTCGAGGGCGAGGACGCCATCGGCAAAGTGGTCCGGGTCAAAGCCATCCCTTTCCGGGTCATCGGAGTCCTCAAATCCAAGGGGGAATCCGGCGGCTGGTTCAACCGGGACGATATGATGGCCGTCCCCTACAGCACAGTCATGAAACGACTGACCGGGCAGGAATATATTTCCTCGATCGACATATCGGCCGTGTCCGCGGGGCGGACGGAGGAGGCCCAAGCCCAGATCGAAGAGCTGCTCAGGATCCGACACAAGATCGCTCCCGGGGCCGAGGACGACTTCCAGGTCCGGAATATGGCGGATATCGCCGAGGGAGCGGCCCAGGCCACCCAGATCATGACCATTCTGCTGGGAAGCATCGCTTCGATCTCGCTGCTTGTCGGCGGGATCGGCATCATGAACATCATGCTCGTCTCGGTGACCGAGCGGACCCGGGAGATCGGGATCCGCATGGCTGTCGGCGCCCGGGGGAAGGACATCCTGCTGCAATTCCTGACCGAAGCTGTCGTCTTGAGCGTCCTGGGAGGGCTGATCGGCGTCCTCTTCGGCGTCGGACTTTCCAAACTTCTCGTTTATATCAAGACCTTCTCCCAGTTCAAGACAGCCGTTTCACCCGGGGCGATCATCATGGCATTTGTTTTTGCCGCTTCGGTCGGGATCTTTTTCGGGTTCTACCCGGCCCGTAAGGCCTCTCGGTTGGACCCCATCGAAGCCCTGCGCTACGAATGATGGAAATTTCCATAGAACGAAAACACAGAAAAGAACGTATATATCAATAAAAACTGCACATCAGGAGGTTCAGCATGTGCCGACGAATAGCCTGTCTATTTGTGATCGCGATTCTCTTTAGTTTCGGCCTGGCCTGGGCCCAGGAAAAGGAAGATAACGTCCTGGCCCTGACTTTGGAAGAGACCATCCTCAGGACATTGAAGAACAACTATGGCGTGGCCATCCAGGTCCTGGGTCCGGAGATCGAAAGCCTGGCGATCAAGAAAGCCAAGGAACAATATCTGCCCACCCTGGCCCTCGGCTACGACAAGCGGGACACCAAGTCCGCATCTTTTTCCTGGCTCGATGCCGCCGAGCAAGTCAGCACAGAATTTTATAGCTATGATGGTCAGGTGACCCAGCTTCTTCCGACCGGCGGCCAATTGGGCGCCTCTATCTCCAATTACCGGAATTTCACGACCAGCAAATTCCAGACGGTCAACCCGCGCTTCAGCAGCACCCTGCGCCTTGATTTCCGTCAGCCGCTCCTCAAGGGGTTCGGGCCCAAGATGACCAACTATAATATCCACATCAGCCAGAACAACTTCGAGATCTCCCAGAACGACCTCGAGGCGACGGTCGCGGATATCATCGACTTGGTCACCCGGGCGTACTGGAACCTGGCCTACAGCATCGACAACCTCAAGGTGCGGCAGCAGGCCCTGGACCTGGCCCGGGACCTCCTGGCCAAGAACCAGCGGGCGGTGGAGGTCGGAACACTGGCTCCGATCGAGATCCTGAGCGCCCAGGCCGAGGTGGCCACCCGCGAGGCCGACATCCTCAGCGCCGAAGCCGAGGTGAAAAATAACGAGGACCAGCTGCGGACGATCATCAACCTCCCGGAGGAGGAGATGAAGCTGGCCCTGCCGATCAAGCCCCTGGACACGCCAAAGTTTGAGGAACGGCAGACCGATGTCAATGAGGCCCTGATGACGGCCCTGGAGAACCGGCCCGAGCTCAAGTCCCTCCGGGTCGGCTTGAAGAGCCAGGATCTGACCCTGAGCTATACCAAGAACCAGCTCTTCCCCGACCTCAGCCTGACGGCCTCCTACTGGAGCCCGGGAATCTCGGGGGATCAGATCATCTACGAGAACAACAATCCCCTCACCGGAAAGATCATTGGCATCGTTCCCGGAGGAATCGGGGGAGCCGTAGACGATGCCCTCGGATTCAAGTATCAGAATTGGTCCGTGGGTTTGACCCTGGACATCCCCTTGAGCTCCATAATTTCACGGGCCTCCTTAACCCAGGCCAAGCTCAACATGGAACAGGCCATGCTGCGTTTGAAAAACCAGGAACAGACGATCTATCTGGAGATCCGGAACGGCGTCCGGAACGTAGAGACGAACTACAAGAGAGTCCAGTCCTACCGGGTGGCCCGGGAGCTGGCGGATAGAAAACTTCAGGCGGAAGAAGAAAAGCTCAAGGTCGGGTTGAGCACGAACTTCATCGTCCTCACCTACCAGCGGGACCTCAGCAACGCCCGGAGTTCCGAGCTTCGGGCCATTGTCGACTATATCATCTCTGTGTCCAGCCTGGAGAAAGCCATGGGCACGAATTTGGAGAAGCACAATATTACCATCGACGAGATCATGAGCGTTAGTTGATTGGGCTCCCCCAGGGGAGTAAAATACCAGGCCTGTTTCTTTCTCGGAATCGTTTCTCTTTTAATGAGCACAGACCTGGGATGAAAAGGCCGCGTCGACTTCTGCTCTCCTTTGCCGCAACCCTTTCGATCGCCCTCCCCTCGCCGGCCGCCCACCCTCCCAAGGCGGCAAAGACCGTAGCAGGAAGGTATTCGGTCAGCATCGCGGAGTTCTCCTCCCCTCCCAAGATCGATGGGGTGCTGGAGAACCCGTTCTGGGAAGCGGGTACGGTGATCGAAGATTTCACCCAGTTCGAGCCCCTGGAAGGCGGGGCTCCCTCGGAAAAAACAAGGGCTTATATCGCCTACGATAGGGACAACCTCTACTTCGCCTTCCGCTGTTATGACTCCAACCCCAAGGCCGTCCGGGCCTGCTTGACCCCGCGCGATAAGGCAGAGCAGGATGATGCGATAACCATCTATCTCGATACCTTCAACGATAAGAAACGGGCTTTCGTCTTTCAGGTCAATCCCTGCGGCATCCAGGTGGACGGCGTCTTTATCGAAAGCGGGGGCCGGCGCCGGGGAGGCGGCCGGGGCTCGGGGGGGTTTGAGCGGTTCGACCGCAACTGGGACACTTATTTCCTGGCCGACGCCAGGATAGATGAGGACGGATATACGATTGAAATGGCCATTCCCTTCAAGAGCCTCCGGTTCCCCAACGTGGAGAACCAAAGCTGGGGAATCAAGATCATGCGCTCGATCCGGCGGAGGAACGAGGAGATCTACTGGCCTCCCCACACCCGCGATGTCAACGGCTTTCTCGTCCAAACGGGCACGTTGGAGTTCCACGGCGCGGTCGCCAAGGGCAAGAACATCGAGGTTATGCCGGTAGCCACCGGCTTGCAGCAATCGGGGCAGAAGTTTAATCCCCAAGCTGGGTTGAACTTTAAATGGGGCATCACCTCGGATATGACCTTCGACTCCACCCTGAACCCGGATTTTAGCCAGATCGAAGCCGATATGCCCCAGAACGATATCAACCAAAGATATGCGCTGTATTATCCCGAGAAGAGGCCGTTTTTTTTGGAAGGAAAAGATTATTTCGATACCCCTTTCGAGCTCGTCTACAGCCGGACGATCGTCGACCCCCAATTGGGCTTCAAGCTGACCGGCAAGACCAAAGGATTCACCGTCGGGATCCTCAGCGCGATGGACCTGAACTCTCCCGAGATAAGACTCGTCGAGCCCGAGGAGGAGGAAGAGGACGACGGCGCGGACGAAATATTCTACCGGAGCCTGGTCAACGTCTTCCGGCTGAAAAAGGACCTCTTCTCGGAATCCTCAATCGGCGTCATCGCGACTGACATGGAACAGGGCATCTCCGGGTCATCCTTGACCGGCCGCTCCAACCGGGTAGCCGGCCTGGACGGCCATTTCAAGTTCCTGAGATACAACCGCTTTTCCTTTCAGTTTCTCGGGTCAGTGACCAGAACGGCTGAGGAAAAGACCGGCCTAGTCCCGGCTTATACGCTCAATCTCAGTCACATCTCCCGCCACCTGCAGCTCTCGGCCGACTACAGCAGCGTTCCGCCCGACTTCGAGGCGTCGCTGGGATATTTCCGGCGGAAGGATATCCACTACCTGCGGACCCGGGCCAGCTATGCCTTCCTGCCGCAGAACGACCTCGTCGTTTCCATCCGGCCCTCGGTCGAGTACCGGAGGAACTACGACTTCGCCGGGATTTTGACCGACGA
>CAYOZW010000044.1:1348-18881 GCA_964408495.1 uncultured Eubacteriales bacterium | reverse complement strand
CGACCCAGACACGCACATTCTTTGTCCGCTCCAAAAACAGAATCAGCCGCTTATCCCGCCAGGAATCGGGAATGGTGACACGGCGCTGGTACCAGGCAGGCCCGATCCAGGAGTAAACTCGTGAAAGGCGGCCCTCATGATACTCATCTTTCTTTGCGCCTTTTAAATTTTCATCAGTCGTCCCGGGCAGTATGACCGAGTCATCCAGAGCACGGGTATACCATTTGTCTTTAATCCCGGAACTCTTGGGATCCAATTGGAATGCCCAAGTCCCGGAGAGCAGAATGGTGTTTTCCTCTGCTGAATCAAAGGCGAAGACCGGCGCAAAGGCCAGGAACACAAATAGGATTGACCAGAGCCTTTGCCGGTGAACCATTGATTCTCTCCTTTGTGATCGTTCGTAGCTGGGTCTTGATCCCGTTCAATTCGAGGCTTGATACCATGAGGCCGGAGCTACTTCTTCAGCAGCTCCTTGACAGCGGCCTCGATCTGCTGGTCGCGGCCGGCGGCCATCACGTCGGGATCGTTCTTGATACGGATGTCGGGCTCGAGCTGGTTATTTTCGCAGAGCTTGCCGTCCGGCGTACGCCAGCCGCCTTGGGGGATGCCGAAGCGCAGGGTCCGGTCGATCTGGCGCTCCCACCAAACGAAGGTTCCGGTGCCCGGCACGGGCATGCCCAGGGTCTTCCCGATACCCTTGATTTTATACTCCACCGGGAAAAGGTGGGCGTCCGAGTAGTTGCACTCGCCCATCAAGACGATAGACGGCTTGATCCACTTATTGTAGGGCTCGTAGCCGACGAGCTGGCCGCGCGGCACGATGTCAAAGACTTTCTTGCCATTGAGGAAGTCGGCCAGCTGGTCATGAAGGCTACCGCCGCCGTTGAACCGGGTATCGACAATCAGGGCGTCCTTGTCAACGCTCAGACCGAGGACCTCCTCGATGACCGTCCGGAAGCTCGCGTCGCCCATGCTCCGGACGTGGACGTAGCCGATCCGGCCTTTTGACAGATGGTCCACTTCCTCCCGGCGGGCCTTGACCCAGCGCCTGTAGAGCAGAGCGTTCTCCTCGCCCGAGGAAACGGGCTTGACCGATTCCTCCCAGCGGCTCTTGGTCTTGGGATCATAAACCGAAAGAAGAACCAGTTGGCCGTCCTTTCGGTTGAGGAGCTTGTAGTGATCGATTGAACCGTCCAGGACCTGGCCGTCAATCTTCTCGATGACATGGCCAGCCCGGATCTTGAGCGCAGCCTTGTCGAGCGGACCGCCGGAGACGATCTCAGCCACTTTGAGGCCCGGACCCGCGAAGCCGTAGTCAATGAAGATGCCCAGCGCGGCCGTCTGGTCGGCGCCGGGGGCAGGGGCCGGCGAGTAGTAACAGCCGGTATGTGAGCCGTTTAGCTCGCCCAGCATCTCGCTGACCATCTCGGCGTAATCATAGTTATTGTTGATGGAAGGCAGGAACTTCCTATAGACACCATAATAGTAATCCCAGTCGGCCCCGTAGAGGTCGGCCACCAGGAACTTTTGCTTGATCTGCCGCCACATGTGGTCGAACATGTAGGCCTTCTCGCCGGCCTCGTCGAGAACCATCTCGCCGCCGATCTGGACCGGCTCCATCTTGCCGCTATCCGGGTCGATCTTATTCACCTTCCCGTCGGTCATAACGAAGAGGCTCTTGCCATCGGCCGACATCTCCATGCCCGCGTAGGAGCCGTTCAGCTTGACGAAGAGCTTGGTGTCCCGGGTGCGAAGCTCGGTCACCCACAGGTCATAGCCCTTCTCGAAGCGGGCCAGATAGAAAAGCTTCTCCCCTTTCTTATCGATGACCATGTCGGCGATGTCGGCCGAGTTGATGGTCAGCCGGGCCTTCCGTTGGTCAAGGCCGTCGAGCTCGATGACGATGTCCTTCTTCGCCTCTTCCTTCTTGTCGGCGGCGGCCTTTGCGTTCTTGGTCTTGTCCGCCTCCTCCTTGACCTTCTCTTCGTTGGCCTTGTCCTCCTGCTCCTTGAGAAGAGCGTAATCCTCCTTGGACAGCTTGAACCTGTCGTATGCCTCCCGGGTAAAGAACATGCCGTAGACGTCATAGGACACGGGCGAGCCGGCCACGTTGGCAGAGCCCTCGCGCGTGCTGCCGTAGTACATCATGGTCCCGTCCATGCCCCAGCGGGCGCCGACGTTGTCGAAGCCGCTCTTGGTCAGGTTGATGACTGCGCCCTTGCCGCCGCTCGAGACCAGGCCGACCTGCGGGGTGAACAGCCGGACAACCCCGAACTGGACCAAGAACCATTTGCCGTCGGGGCTCCACCGGTAGTCCTGGTCGCCGTCCGCATAGGAATAATTGAACTTGCCGGGCAGGATAGTCCGGCTCTCCTTCGTGGCCAGGTTGATAACCTTCAGGACGACCCTGTTTTCAAGGTAGGCCACTTCCTTCCCGTCTGGCGAAAAGGCCGGCTGGAATTCCTCGGCCGGAGTGGCCACTACCGTGTCTTCTTTCAGCACCGTCGAGGCGTAAAAGTAAGGCTCTTCCTTGCGCGTGATAGAGGTCGTGTAGACGTTCCAGTTATTATCCCTTTCGGCGGCATAGACGAGCGTCCGGCCGTCGGGGCTGAAGCTCACCGTGCGCTCCTGCCACGGCGTATTCGTGATACGCTTGACGACGCCCCCCTCGACGCTCCCGACGAAGATCTCGCCGCGAAAGACGTAAGCCAGCTCCTTGCCGTTGGGCGAAAGCTTCATCTCCGTGACGCCGCCGCTGATGGGCACTGCCAGGGCCAGGACCCGGCGCCCGTCCTGGGCAATGCGGATGTCGACCTTGGCCGGCGCCGAAGCTCCGGACCTGGTGTAGATCTCACCGTCGAAGCCGAAACACAGGACGCCTGCGTCTGACCGGGTCAGGAACCGAACCGGGTTCCGGGTGAAGTCCGTCACGGCGTTCGATACATCCGGATGGCTCAAGGAGCTTCGGAAGACGTTGAACGAGCCCTCTTGCTCGCTCAGGTAGTAATAAGAGTCCCCATCGGCGTCGAAGACCGGGTTGCGGTCCTCTCCCGCGAACGTGGTCAACCGGGTGTATTTCTTCGTCTTCAGGTCATAGACCCAGATGTCCCGGGTTACAACCGAGGTGTGATGCTTGCGCCAATCGCTCTCGTAGCCCTTCTGGTCGTGAAAGATGATCTTGTCTCCGGCCGGGCTGACTGTGGCGGCGATGGCCGGCTGGGCCAGGACCAGGGCCGCCTCTCCGCCGCTGACGGGCACGCTGTAAAGCTCGGAGAAAAGCGGCATCGGGAACTGGGCGTTGGTTACCACGTCCTGCCGGGCCGCGGTGAACAGGATACGCTTGTCGTCGGCGGTAAAGCTCGTCGGAACCTCGGCGCCGGAATGGAAGGTCAGGCGCGCCGCCTCCCCCCCGGACGCCGGCATGAGAAAGACGTCAAAATTGCCTGAGCGGTCGGAGGCGAACGCTATGGACCGGCCGTCATGGCTCCAGACCGGCGCGTAATCGTAGGCCTCTCCGATAGTCAAAGGGACGGCCTGCCCGCCCGAGGCGAGGACCTTGTAAATGTCGCCCATATAGCAGAACAGGATCGTCTGCCCGTCCGGCGAGATGGCCGGATAGCGAAGCCACAACGGATGGTCTTGGGCTTGGGCAGGTGCGGCCCCAGGCAGCAGGCTAGATATGCAAGCCAGAATGAGGAAAACGATCCCCCTTCCGATTCTCTTGATTGTCATATACTCCTCCACATAGAAGACTGAATAGGCTTTCATTTTTCCGAGGCTATGGGCAGAAACATGGTTCTTTTATTATACCCAAAACCGGGCAAAATGGTTGTCCAAAGTATGAAATCAGGAAAACCGCAGATATGCCGGGTGGATGCGAAAATCATTGAAGATCTAAAACCGAATAAATTGAAGTAGGGATAACGAAGTTCAACCTATTTGGAAATCGACGAATCCAAGCATCAAAGGAGGTTCGGATGAAGAAGCGGCTCGGACTTATCCTAGTCCTGAGCAGAGAGGGGGGCAAGCTCATGGGAGAAATCCCGGGAGAAGACAAGTTCGAGCTTATCCCCGCGTCGGCGACAACGTTCTTCATTAAAGCATTTGGTGGTAGCCTGACCTTTGAACGGGACCGGGAGGGAAATGTAGCAGGTTTCCTTTTACAGGCGGAAAGACAGGACATCCCAGCAAAGAAAATTGTTCCGCCCCTGCTCTCGGCGGAGGCGCTCATCGAGTTCAGCGGTGACTTCTACAGCGCTGAACTTCAGACGACCTATTCCCTTGCTGTTCAGGACGGTCAGTTGGTTGCCCAGCATCCCCGGAACCCCGATACTCATCTCGAACCTTCTGCCATCGACCAGTTCACGGGCGACAACTGGTGGTTCGGCAAGGCCAGGTTCGTGAGGGACCAGGAGGAGACGATCTCGGGTTTTGTCCTCTCCGGGTCGCGGGTGCGCAACCTGCGCTTTGTTAAGAAGTGAGGTGCAGGCCGAGGATAAGGGCGTCCTCAGGAGGGATGGTGTAATAGCCCTTCCGGATCCCCAAGAGCTTGAATCCGAGTTTCTTATAGAGCGCCAGCGCCGCCGGGTTCGAGGGACGGACCTCGAGCGTGATCAGACGCGCTCCCCGGAATCTGACCTGCTCGATGACTTGACGCAGGACCTGCTCACCGACCCCCATCCTCCGGAAATCAGGATGGATGGCGATATTATTGATCTGAACGTCCTCGCCGATCACCCAGGAAATAATGTAGCCGATGACCCGGTTGAGCGTCGAATGGACGATGACCAGCGGAAAAGAGATCGGACGGTGCTGGATCTCTCCCCGAAAGGTGGATTCATTCCAGGGATGGGGGAAGGACAGCTCCTCGATCTCCAGGACGGACCGGAGATCCCTCGTCTCCATCCGCCGCAGGTGGTAGAACTTCTGGGCGAGCTTCCCGCGCTCTATTTTTTTTCCTCCGCCTGTGACTTGCGGTAATAAAGAGGCACTAGGGCTTCCGCGCTCACTCCCTTGCCCTTCCTCAAGATTTCCCGTCCGATCAGGCCGACCTCAAATCCGATGAACAGCGAACGTGATGAAAGCCGGGCTTTATCTCCTAGGTAATCCAGAATCTTCTCTTTATAGGACTCAACCCCGGTCCCGATGAAGTGTATGACCCGGTGTGCCGGCAGCCGGGCAAGCAAAGAGTCGGGCCCATAGGCTCCCTCCTTAATGATTTCCCTAAGGTTTCTGCCCTGTTGCTCGAAGAGCACCGCGAAAACCTCTCCTTTTTTGGCGTCGACCATCGGACAGAAGAGTCGGCCTTGTGTCTCCTGGAGCTTCACGGCCAGGGCGGCGAGACTGGACACCGGGGCGACCGGCTTTCGGGAGGCAAAGGCGAAGGCCTTGACGGTGCTGAGCCCGATCCGGATCCCGGTGAAGGAACCGGGCCCGGCGGCCACAGCGAATCCGTCGATATCCTGGATCTCGAGCGAATTTCCTTTCAGCAAATAGTCGATGGAGCGGAGGAGCCGGGATGAATGGGTTGTGGGTGATGCGGCATTGATCTCGGCCAGGAGCCGGGTGTCTTCGAGCAGGGCGACCGAGCCGCTGCCGGTGGTCGTATCGAGCGCCAGGATGCGCATCTCAGCCTTTCCGGTCCGATAGCCGGCCGAAGGCGAAAAGGTCTCCCGCCCGGAAGATATCCCTCTGGACAGGGCTCATCGGCTCCAGAGAAAAATCCTGTTTCTTGCCCAGGCAATGCCCCCGGCCTTCCAGGAAATGGACCTCGACCTCATCACCCGTCTCCAGTTGCCGCCCGGTGACGAGCGCGTCCAGTTCGGCGCACCTCAGGATGGGGAGCCCGGAATTGACCGCGTTCCGGAAATAAATCGATGAAAAGGAAGGCGCCATGATGACGCCGACCTTGAGGGCAATGAAGCAATCGACGGCCTGCTGGCGCGAGGAGCCGGCGCCGAAGTTCCTCCCGGCGACGACGATGTCTCCGGGCCCAGCCTTTTTTGGGAAATCCTTCCAGCCTTCGAGGTTTCCCAGGGCATGCTGTCCCATCTCCGCGATCTCGGTAATATGCAGGAAGGAATTGTGGAAGATCTGGTCGGTATCGATGTCTTCGATCAGCCTCCCCGATCCATCGGCAAGGACCCAGACGCGGCCGCGGCGAGTGAACTTGTCCATGCTATAGATCCTCCGGTCCGGCGATGTGCCCGAGGACGCAGGAAGCGGCCACGACGGCGGGGCCGGCCAGGTAGGTCTGGCCCTTCCCCTGCTTTCCGGCAAAATTGCGGTTCCCCGTGCTGATTTGGACCTCGCCCCGGCCCGTCAGGCCGACATGACCCTCAGCGCAGCCTCCGCAGCCGGGGTTGACGACGATGGCACCCGCCTCGAACAGGTCCTTCAGAATTCCCCTATCCAAGAGCTCCTCGTAGACGCGCCGGGTCGCCGGGACGATCTTGAGCATAAGGCCTTCCTTGATACGGCGACCTTTAAGGATTCGGGCTGCGACGGCGAAATCCTCGGTCCGGCCGTTGGTGCAGGAGCCGATGAAACCCGAGTCGATCTTCGTCCCGCGAAGATCAGTAGCAGCATAGACGTTGGTCGGTGAGGGCGGAGCCGCCACCTGGGGGGAAAGTCCCTGGAGGTCGATCTCGATCACCTCAGTATAAACAGCATCATCGTCTGCCGTCAGGGGTGAGAAAGGAGCCCCGCTGAGTTCTTCGATCTCTTCCTTGGTCGAAGTGAGACATTCCGGGATGAACCCAATGATTCCGGCCATCTCGGTGACCATGCTGCAGAGCGTCAGGCGCCCCGCCAGCGAAAGGCCGGCGACCGCGGGACCATAGAACTCGGCCGAGCGGAGGGCGATCTTTTTCGTCCCCAGTTCTTTTAATAGAAATAAAGTCAAGTCTTTCGCTAAAGCGGACGGCTGGGCTGTCCCTTTCAGAACGACCTTAACGCTCTCCGGCACCTCGAACCAGGTTTTTCCGGTGCGGAAGGCGAAGGTGATGTCGACATCTCCCATCCCCTGGCCGAAAGCACCGACGGCGCCCAGGATGTTCATGTGGCTGTCCGTTCCGATAACGGTGCCGTTGGGCCGGGCCAGACCCTCTTCCAATAAGACGTGCGTCCCCACGCCCCGGTCCACGTCGAAGACCCGGATTGCGTTCTTCCGGGCGAAATCGCGGCAGACCTGCTGGCTGTCGGCATACTTCAGAGTGCAGGCCGGCGCGCAGAGGTCGAAGGTGAAAAAAGTCTGAGAAGGTCCGGCCAGCGGCATCCCGGCGTATTCCCGCTCATAGTTCTTGACCACATTCGGGCCGCCGAAGTCCCGGGCCGAACGGACGTCAAGGTCCAACCAGACGATCTTTCCCGGCGCGGCCTCGTCGGCCGTGTGGGCCTGGATGATTTTTTCGATGACCGTCTTGCCCATCTGCAGCGTTCCCCTACAGTCTGTCTGCCACGGCGCGGGCGACGTCGATTGAAGTCGATGTCCCGCCCATGTCATAGGTGCGGACCTTTCCCTCCTTAATGACCGCCGCGATGGCTTCTTCGAGTCGCCTTCCCTTCTCTGTCTCTCCCAGCCATTCGAGCATCATCTTAGCCGCCAGGAAAGTGGCGATGGGGTTGACCTTGTACATCCCCGCGTACTTGGGCGCCGAGCCGTGTGTCGGCTCGAAGACGGCGTACTTGTCACCGATGTTCCCGGCCGAGGCGAACCCCAGCCCTCCAACGAGTTGGGCGCTGAGGTCGGAGATGATGTCGCCGAAGAGGTTCTCGGCGACCAAGACGTCGTAATCATGCGGGTTCTTGACCAGCCACATACACATGGCATCCACATTGGCTTCCTTGAGGGGGACCTCGGGATATTCCCTGGCGACGGCCCGAGCGATGTCCAGGATCAACCCGCCCGTTTCCCGTAGCACATTGGGCTTCTCGACAATGGTGACCGAGCGACGCTTGAACTCGTGGGCGTATTCAAAGGCCGCCCGGACGATCCTGGTGCAGCCTTTCTTGGTCATGATCCGGGTGGACATGGCGATCTCCTCAAGAGGAGTCTCCTTGAAGGCCTTCATTTTGGGATGGACGAGCAGCGCGTCCCGGACCGCCAGGGGCAGCGGATGAAACTCCACTCCCGCATACATCCCCTCGGTGTTTTCCCTGAAGATCACCAGGTCGATGTTGTCCCGGTAGTTCAGCGGGTTCCCGGGGTATGCTTTGCAGGGCCGTCGGTTGGTATAGAGGTCGAACTCCTGGCGGAGCCTGACGATCGGGCTGAAATAGGAAAGCCCCTTGCCCTTGAGCGCGGGGTCGAGTTCGGCGGCGGCGTCCTCCTTCGGCTTCGAGGTGATGGCACCGAAAAGGCAGACGTCGGTCTCTTTGAGCATTTTGATTGTGCGGTCGGGAAGTGGATTCCCCTCTTTGCACCAGAATTCCCAGCCGATGTCACCATAAATATATTCCACGTCCACGGCCAGCTTATCGAGGACCATCATGGCCGCTTCGATGACGTCCTTTCCAACTCCGTCTCCAGGCAACACGGCGATCCTGTACTTCGGCATTTCGGGCTCCTTTTTTTCTCGAGGCAAATGTAGCATATTTGTCCGAAAAGAGGAAGAAAGCGAGAACGGATATTTTCTAAATGTCCCTCTCCCTTAGCGGGAGATGGTTTCGGAGAGGGTGGACGAAAATGGGGACGGTCCTATTTTCGGGACGCTGTAGAGACTTGGAAAACACTCGAGATTTCCGAAAATAGGACCGTCCCCATTTTTCTTTACACTGGATGGAGATTTCCATACAATGACCACACGCACAGGAGGTCACAGATGAAAAAACAAAAATTGGGCGTTGGCATCATCGGCGGAGGTTTCGTCGCCAGGTTTCACATCCGCTCCTGGGTCGGCGTCCGCGATGCGGATATCCTGGGAATCTATGATCCCGATAAAAAAAGGGCCGAAGAAGCAGCCGGCATCGTCAGGAAGCTCAACGTCGGGGCGGCCAAGGCCTACAAATCCATCACCGATATGGCGGCCGACCCGAAGATCAACGCCATCTGGATCTGTGCCCCGAACTTCACCCGGCTGGAAGTCACCGAAGAGATCGTCCACGCTCTAGAAAAAGGGAAAGGGGATCTCACCGGCATCTGCTGCGAGAAGCCGCTCGGCCGGAACGTCAAGGAGGCGCGCCGGATGCTGGAGCTTGCCCGCCGAGCGAATCTTCTTGACGGCTACCTGGAGAACCAGGTCTTCGCGCCGGCAGTCGTGCGGGGCAAAAATATTCTCTGGGCCCGCGGGGCGACTCTCTCCGGGCGTCCCTATCTCGCCCGGGCGGCCGAGGAGCACAGCGGACCGCACATGCCCTGGTTCTGGGAAGGCCCCCTCCAGGGCGGCGGTGTCCTCAACGACATGATGTGTCATTCCGTCGAAGTGGCCCGTTTCATGCTGACTCCGCCGGGAGCGCTGCGGGGCGTGCTTACACCGGTTAAAGTCAGCGCCTACGCCTCCTGCCTGAAATGGCAGAACCCGGAATACGCCAAGGTGCTCCGCGACCAGAGCGGCGGCAAGACAGATTATCTCAAGCGGCCGGCCGAGGACTTCGCCCGCTCCCTCATCGAATACAAGGACGAAAAAGGGAACGTGGTTGTCCTCGAGACAACGACCTCCTGGTGCTATGTTGGGGCCGGACTGCGTTTGAGCATGGAGCTCCTCGGGCCCGAGTACGCCCTCCAGATCAACACCCTCGACGCCGGACTTAAGGTCTTCTTCAGCCGCAAGGTCAAAGGGAAGGCCGGGGAGGACCTAGTGGAGAAACAGAACGCCGAGGTCGGACTCATGCCGGTGGTGGCTGACGAAGAGAATGAATACGGCTACCAGGCCGAGGACAGGCACATGGTCCAGGCCTTCATCAAGGGTGTCCGCCCGAGCGAGAATTTCGATGACGGGCTCAACGTGACCGAGCTCCTGATGGCCGCCTACATGAGCGCCGAGCGGGATAAGACGATGGCCTTCCCGCCGCCGGGATTAGCGAACTTCATCCCCGCCGTAGCTCAAGGGAAGTGGAACCCAAAAAAAAAGCGGCAGCGAGCGGAATAATCTAGCTACCTTCTCTCCTCGACACCCACGAGCACTCCCTTCTTGCCCGTCTGGATATCGGCCGCATTGGCTTCATCGGTATCGATATGCATGCTCAACCGGAAGTCGGGATGGACGCGAACGAGGACGTCGCCAAAGATAAGCGGTCTCTCTCCTTCGACTTTGACGCTGACCATATCCCGGTCCTTGAGCCCAAAGGCCAGAGCATCTTCGGGGGACATGTGGATATGCCGGAAAGAGCAGATCACTCCCTCGGAGATGCGGCATGTCCCTTGGGATCCCTCCAGGGTGGTGCCGGGGCTTCCCGCCAGGTCTCCCGACGCCCTGATCGGCGCCTTGATGCCCAATTTGAACTCTTCGGTCATGGAAATCTCGACCTGGCTTTTCTCCCGCAACGGGCCCAGGACCCTGATCCGCTCAACCCGACCTTTCGGTCCAACCAAGTTGATGGTCTCCTGGCAAGCGAACTGGCCGGGCTGAGAAAGGTCCGCCCGGGGAGTAAGCTCACATCCCGGCCCAAACAATACCTCAATGACATCCTTCGAGAGGTGGACATGATGGGCCGAGACCTCGATCGGGATCTTCTTCTCCTCTCGCTTGGAGATCGCCTGGGCCATCGCTTGATAGCCGAGCGCTTGAATCGTGTCCCGGGCGATCATCCGTCCTTCGTCGGTCGGAATCACTAGAACCTTGACCTGAGAATGCTCGTCCGAAATGTCCGCCACCTCGCCCCGGTCCGGTGATATGGTTTTGTTCCGGATCGTATCCACCCTTATTCCCATGCTGGACAGCCCCTGGCAGGCCAGTCCCCGTACCCAGGCGCTCCCCTCTCCGATTCCTCCCGTGAACACGAGGACATCGAGACCGCCTATGGCGGCGATATAGGCGCCGACATATTTCCGGATTCGGTAGCAGAAAGCATTGACAGCCGTCAGGGCTCTCTCGTCACCCTTGTTGGCCTCGGTTTCGATCTCCCGCATGTCGCTCGAGATCCCGGATAAACCGAGAAGTCCGCTCTGACGGTTCAGGATTTTATCGATCTCCTCGAGGGACAACCCTTTTTCCCGGTGAAGATGGAGCACGGCCGCCGGGTCAAGGTCTCCGCAGCGGGTCCCCATGATCAGCCCTTCCAGAGGTGTCAGACCCATGCTTGTGTCCACGGACAGGCCGTGGTCGATGGCGCACACAGAGGCGCCATTCCCAAGATGGCAAGAGATGATCTTCAACTCCCGGAAGTTCCGTTTCAGGAATGCTGCCGCCCGAAGGGCCACATATTTGTGGGATATCCCATGGAAGCCGTACCTCCTGATGCCATCTTCCCGATAGAAATCATAAGGAAGCCCGTAAAGATAAGCATGGGGCGGCATCTTCTGGTGGAATCCCGTATCGAACACAGCTACCTGGGGAACCTCGGGCATGAGCCGGAGACATTCCTTGATGGCCATCAAATTGGGCGGGTTGTGGAGCGGCGCCAGCCGGGCGTATCTTTCGATATCGGCGACGACCTCTTCATCGATGACCACCGGCCGGCCATATTTCTCTCCCCCATGGACGACGCGGTGGCCGACCGCGCTGAGCTCTTCGATTTCCTTGATGACTCCTTGGTCTTTATCTATCAGGAGTTCCACAACGGCGCGGAGAGCGGCTTCATATCCGACCTTCCCCATTTCCTTTCGGGTTTTTCCTTTTCGCGTCGATGAAGAAAGGACCGAATTCTCCAGGCCAATCCTCTCGACCATTCCCTCCAAATTGTTGCCCTCGCTGCCGGTGTCGAAAAAGCTGAATTTCAGGGAGGAGCTCCCGCAATTGATGACCAGGATCTTCTGGCCTTTTTCCGTGACCAGGCTCAATCCATAGGGATCGGGTCTGTTCTCCCAGGCGTCCTGGACCCTGATCTTTTCCTCCTCATTCTGTTGCCGGCTTCTTAGCCGGTCGGTGATCGTTTTGGCCATGACGCGGACTGCGCCGGGGTTGATGGCGATATGGGTGGAAAATATCTCGTGGGAGATCAGGAAGAGCCGGCAGTGTTCCAAGGCGATGACGTCGGCGTTGGTCGGCTCTCCGGTCAAAAGCGACGCTTCCCCCAGAATATCCCCCGGTTTCAGCAGGCCCAGCCGGATCCTCTCACCGGTTTTCTTGGTGATCGAGGCTTCGGCCTGGCCTTCGAGGACGATCGCCAGAAATCTTCCGGGCTGGCCGAACGGGATGATCACTTCCTCGGGGGCAAAGGACTTCAGGGGGCAAACCTTGATCAGTTCATTCAGTTTCTCTGAGGCGAAGGTTTTAAATAAGGGTAAAGAGGCGAGAAATTTTTCTATATTCTCCATCGTCCGGACCTCCGCGGAAAGTGAAGCGTCTTCTCAACGCCTATGTGCTTATGGCCCCGCGCCTGGAAAATAATATGTCCGCAGAAGGTCGATGTCAAGGATTGCCCTGACCCGGGGAAAGTCGGGTCTAACAAGAGTCTATCGAAAAATAAGAGACAGAGCGCGATCAGGTCTTCTCTAATTTTTTGAGCAAGTCCCGGAAAATCACGAGATATTCTTCGCTCATGGCCGCATCGAATTCCGCCAGGCATTTCTCGACATAAGGAGCATCAAAGCTCGGGTTCTTGAGCAGGATCGATTGAATATCTTCCATGTCTCTGGCCCGGCCGGCAATCACCTTGTGGATGACCACGTCTTCGAGCGAAGCGAACTTGACTTCCTGATCGCCGAGACGGACGCCCACCGCTCTGGCAATCGCCTGTTTTTCGTAAGCAGAGAACGAAAAAATGAAATCCACTCGGATGCCGCTTGGCTCGTCGCTCACGGGCAGGACCATAGTTTCTTTCACAAAATCTTTGACGTTGGAGACAAGCGGCTTTAGATTTAGTGTAGAAACCACTTGTTGCACTTTCTCCAGACCTTCAAGCCCGATGCCGAGCGTGATGTCAATATCCTTTGTCAGCCTGGGCTCTCCATAGAGCAGAACGGCCTGGCCGCCGATAACCATATATGGGATTTTGTTCTTGTTCAGGGAGGAGGCGATTTTTTTAAGGAGTCTTTGAAACACTGTTGATGGCCCTGGCGATTTTAATATCAACATCTATTCCCGAAAGCTTATCCTGAGGGGGGAATGCACCGAGAGCGATGGCTTCTTTATACAAAGCCTCGATAAGACGGATATTCCTCGAAAAATCAGCCTTTTCTTTCCGAAGAATCTCTCTCTCCAACCTCCGGACGACCTCTGCGTTCTTAATCATCTTTGGGGACCTTCCCATATTTTAACTGCTATATTATAACATATTTTCGCGGCCGCTCCCCCGATGAATTATCCAAGAATCACGCGCCTTTATAGGCAATCTCGAGTTTGAGCGCAGCTTCTCTCAGGTTCCGGTCACCTGTCCAGAGTGGCACGGATGTTAAGCAGGCTGCCGCTAGAAGATGGACATCTACGTAGCCTAAGCCCCGTCCCATCAGCCGCTGACTCTCGATAAATTGCAGCACTTCCTCGTGTTCCGCAGTGGTCGCCGAAGGTAGCGCTTTCAACAGGGAAAGGATTTCGCGTCTGTTCTTCAGGTTTCCGCAGGCCAGCTCGCCGATGATGAAGGGGTGGGAGATGACTTTTCCTTCCTCGAGGAGACCTTGGAAGCCGATGTTCCCTGATTGGAGAAAAGAAACCCAGATGGACGTGTCGACAAGGACCATGGGCGCTATGACGAAGATTTTCTTCTGGGGATGGACTCCAGGGCCTTTTCTGTCCCGCCGAGCTTGGCCAGCCTCTGGCTGCTTTCCAAGGAAATCAAAGCTTCCAAGCCGAGTCTGACCAGTTGCGTTTTTTCCTTGATCCCCGTCAGCTCGGAGGCCTTTTTCAGGATCTCGTCATTGATATTTATCGTCGTCCTCATATGCATATATATGCATATTTTATGCATACATGTCAAGGTTTGCAAAAATCATCTGGAGTATAGAAAGACGCAGGACGGAGGAAATGTCTCTCAGCGGCTGGAAGCAAGCTTTTTCTTGGTGAACTCGATCAGGCCGCCGGCCTTGATGATGCCGATAACGGAATCGGGCAAGGGGAAAAACTTGAACACACGGTCGCCGGAGATGATTTTTCCTCCCGCGAAGTCGACCTCGACCTCGTCCCCCGTCCTCAGGGCATCCGATGCCTTTTCGCACTGGAGAACGGCCAATCCCAGGTTGATCGCGTTCCGGAAGTAGATCCGGGCAAAAGATTTGGCGACCACAGTCTGAACACCCGCCGCCCGCAGGCAGGCCGCCGCCTGCTCCCGCGAGCTCCCGCAACCGAAGTTCTTTCCGGCTACGATGACATCGCCGGGCTGAACATTCTTGGCGAACTCCGGGTCGAGATCTTCCAGGGCGTGCTTGGCCATATCGGCCGGCTCCATTATCTTATAAGTGTATCGCCCCGGGAAGATGACATCGGTGTTGATGTCGTCTCCATATTTCCAAACGCGTCCCTTACTCATAGGTGTTTCCTCGGGTCGGTGATCTTACCCTCGAGAGCCGAGGCGGCCGCCGTCGCCGGGGAGGCTAGATAAATTTCCGAATCGCGGCTGCCCATCCGGCCCCGAAAATTGCGGTTAGAAGTGCTGACCACAACCTCTCCCGCGGCCAACAATCCTTCATGAGCGCCGAGACAAGGGCCGCAGCCGGGATTGAGGAGGATGCAGCCCGCCTCGGATAAAATTTCGAGCAGGCCCTTCCGCATGGCCTCGACGTAGACCTCCCGCGAAGCCGGCAGCACGAGCGCCCGGACTCCAGGATGGACTTTTCTCCCCTTCATGATCTTGGCAGCGACTTCGATATCCTCGAAGCGACCGTTCGTGCACGTCCCGATGAGCGCCTGGTGGAATGGCTTTCCCTCGACCTCTCTCACCGACTTGACGTTGTCGACGGTATGGGGGCAGGCGATCTGAGGCTCGATCGCCGACAAGTCATATTTCAAGATTGCCTCGTATCTTGCGTCCTTATCCGACCGGACGACCTCGTAATCGGCCCGGGCCCGCGCCTTCACCCACTCGAGCGTCTTCTCGTCCGGCTCGAAATATCCGTTCTTTGCCCCCATCTCGGCGGCCATGTTGGCCATTACCATGCGGGAGGCCAGGCTGAAATCCCCGGCTGCCGGTCCGCTGAATTCGATCGCTTCGTAGTTCGCTCGGTCGGCGCCGTTGTCGCCGATGACCTTGAGGACGACGTCTTTGGCGAAGACGCCCGCCGGGAATTTCCCCGAAAACTCTATCCGCAGTGTCTCCGGCACGCGGAGCCAGATCTCGTCTGTCGCCCAGATACTGGCCGCCTCGGTCCGGCCGATGCCGGCGGCGAAGGCGCCAAAAGCCCCGTAGGTCGTGGTGTGGGAATCGCTCCCGACGATGAGCTTTCCGGGGAGAGCGAAGCTGGCCTCGCTCAGGACCTGGTGGCAGACGCCGTGCTGGATATCGAAAAAGTGGGGCAGGTCCTGGCCGGCGACAAACTCGCGGATGGTCTTGTGGTTTTGGGCGTACTTTTCGTCCGCTGCCGGGACGATGTGGTCGAGGATGATGATCAGCTTCTCCGGCGCCTTGACCCGCTTCACCCCCAGCTTCTTGAACTCGCCGATGATGGCCGCCGAGTTGTCGTGAGAAAGGCAGTAGTCGGGGGGGACGGTCACAACCTCGCCTGCGCTGACCTCTTTGCCGGCCTTCTTGCCGAGGATCTTTTCTGAAAGCGTCTTGCCCAAGCGATTCACCTCCATCTGCCAAAAAAGGTGACAGGCACCGAATTCAGAAATTCGGAGCCTGTCACCTTTTTTCTCAGCCCTTCAGAACATCAAAATTGACAAAGTCGGCGTGGTTGACGATGACGGCCTCGACCGTCCGCCTCGATCCGTCACCCTCCTTGGAATGGGCGGCGATAATATGGATGACTTCCTGGGGAAGGCCGTGGGCGAAAGCAAAAGCAGCTCCGGAAATGGGGTGTCGCAGCAGCTCCCCCTCCCGGCTCTTGACGAATTCCCCCTTCTCCCGCTTGTATTCGAAAAGCTTGCCGACGTCATGGAGGATGGCTCCGGAAAGAAGATGATCGCGATGGATGGCAATCTTTTCCGGGTACTCCGCCAAGAGGACCTCGGCGATCTTCAAGGCCGCCAGGGTGACCGCCCGGGTGTGGGTGATCAGGTTGACATCGGTATGCTTGATCAAGAGCGTGAAGGGCATCTCGGTCAAGTCTTTGATCTCCCAGCCGGCGCGCTCCATCGCATCCACCCAGACCTTGATCGTTTTCTCCCGAAGCTCCGTCTCTTTGATCAGCTGGAGTTCGGGCAGCAGCGCCTCTAGTTGTTTTCTCATTGGAGCTCTCTTTCTCCCGGCCCGTCGTATTCATGATCGGAGGGGTGGATTTTGCGCATCGGTCTCATCCGGGTTTTCTCCTCCTGGATGTGGGCGACCAGCCCCGGCACGCGGGAAATGATGAAGAAGGCGTTGCCGATCTCGGCCGGGATTCCGAGGTCGCAGAGCAGGGCGGCGATAGCACCGTCCACGTTGATCGGGAGAGGCTTGCCGCCCTCCTTAAATATCTTTTCGACGACACGGGCAATGCGGACGTGCCGTCCGGCCAGCTTCAGATCCTCGGCTATAGCGAAGAGCTTCTCGGTCCGCGGGTCCTGGGTATGGACGCGGTGCCCGAACCCGGAGGCGCGTTCCCCTCTGCCCTTCATCTCGGCGAGAATTTCTCTGGCCGCATCTTCGACTTTCGTCTTCATCTCTTCCGCCCGCTGGGAGATGGCCTGGAAAAGCTTCATCCCTTCCTCGACGGCTCCCCCATGGAGCCGGGAGATGGCCAGCACTCCGGCCGCGACGGCGGCGTGGAGCTCGGCTCCGGTCGAAGCGACGGTCCGGGCGGTCAGGACCGACGGCGGACCGGCGCCGTGGTCGACCGAGGACACAAAGATGGCATCGAGAAGCTTCCCCACTTCGGGCGAGGGCAATTCGCCCTTGATGACGAGATAGATCGCCTGGGAAAAGGTGATTTTTCCCATCAGATCGTCGATGGGATAGCCGCGCAGCCGGACCTTGTTCGGCTGGACGCTGGTGATACCGGTTTTCCAATGAAGTTCATCGGTCATTGTCGTTCCCTCACTGACTCATAATGGCCGCGGCAAGCTCCTTGGCTTTGATGGGAATATCGGAGATCGCCTCGACGACGTGGGCGCCGACCTCGCGGAGCCGCTTTACCTTGGTTTCATAGGAGCCGCGGGAGCCTTCGACGATGGCCCCGGCGTGGGAGAAGCGCGTTCCCGATTTGGCCGCTTTGCCGCCGATGAAAGCGATCAGAGGCTTAGTGAACTTTCCGCTTGCGATGAGGTCGGCCACCCGCTCCTCTTGGGACGTCCCGATCTCCCCGAACATCACGGCCATCTTCGTCTCCGGGTCTGCCTCGAAAAGCGCCATGACTTCGGGGTGG
>CAYOZW010000044.1:0-1338 GCA_964408495.1 uncultured Eubacteriales bacterium | reverse complement strand
TAACGGCATCGCCGCCGACATGGACGATAGTGCTTTGGCCCAGGCCGGCCTGGGTCAGATAGTATGAGATGGCCGAGGTCATTCCCCCGCTCCTGGAACTGACTCCGACAGGGCCGCGTTTGAACCATTCCCTGGCCCGCTCAGCGCGGCCGCCGATCATCCCCAGGACGGCTTTCCCCGGACTGACCAGTCCGAGCGTGTTGGGACCGACGAATCCGGCGCCTTTCTCGGCGGCCCGGGCGGCAATCTCCAGGACGTCGTGGATGGGCACCCGGTCGGGGACGATGACCAGAAGTTTCACTCCCGCATCGATGGCCTCGAGAGCGGCTCCTTTGACCAGGGCGGCGGGGACGAAGATTACGCTGATGTCCACCGGTCCCAGCTTCTCCCTGACCTGAAGGACAGAATCATAGACCGGGATGCCGTAGACATCCTGGCCGCCCCGGCCGGGAGTCACCCCGGCGATGACCTTCGTCCCGTAATCCTTCATCAGCTGCGCCCGGACCATGCCCTCGCGTCCGGTGATGCCCTGGATGATCACCCGCGACTTTTCATTCACCAAGATGGCCATTGTATGCGATCCCTTTGTTCGAGTATTCCCATGATTCCTGTATGTCCCTTAAAATCAATCTAGCTTCTCTTTAGCGGCTATGATCTTGTCTCTGTAATCCTTGAGTCCGGGAATGGGGAGATGGATGATGATCGCGTCCTGCTCATGGAACTTGCAGTAGATTTCGCAGGCCAGGCATTCGGTGCACTTGCCTTTCCTGGCCTCCTCCGGAGATACGGCAAGCACGGGCTTCCCATCCTCGATTTTTAGGATCTTGGGGAGGCAGGCCGGAACACAGCCCTTGGTCTGGCACTCCGCGCACTTGTATTGCTCGAAGGAGATCCGGCCGGTGACCGTCTCGAAGGAGTAGGCCTTTTCGGGAACCGCCGGTTCGTCGACCGGTCGCACCTCGTGGCGCCGGTCCGGATTCCCGGCCACCATCTCCTCGAGCCGGCCGGCGCAGAACTCGGGCGAATCGTCGCGGCCGTACCCCTCGACGATACCCGGGATTTCCTTCAAGTAGGTCTGTAGGATCCAGATCGCCCTTTCTTCGAAGTTCCCTCCCAGCCGGATAACCGCGGGGATGGCCAGATGTTCCTCTTGGAAGGCCTTGACCAGGCCGCGTGCCGAATGAAATTGCTCCTGGCTGGCGACCCCCGATCCCGAGGCGAAATAGCCCCTGATCCCGGGCTGAGAGAGGATGATCTTGGCGGCCCGATAGACCTTGCTGGCAGGTGGGTTGCCGCTCGTATCGCAGAAATTGGCCAGTTTAAACCCGCGGTTTAGGA
>CAYOZW010000043.1:0-19037 GCA_964408495.1 uncultured Eubacteriales bacterium | reverse complement strand
CACCGGAGGAATGACGATTTCGGCGATCTTGAAGGTCCGGTTGGCCAGGCGCTTGCCGAGCAGGATGCCGTAAACTTCACGAGGATATCCACGGGCGGCCCGGCGTTTGAACCGCTTGAGGTCGTGTTCGTTGATCAACAGTTTCATGACCGGATTCGGGGACTCCTCGCCCTCGATTGCATCAGGGGGTTCAATGCTTATAGCACATCCGGCCTTCGACAGTCAATCCGATGGCGCGATCTGCAGGCGTCCATTGATTCCGGCTCCCTCCTCCCCTATGATAGGGCGAGAAAGGAGGCACGATGTTCCAAAAGCAAGACCGACTTTGTATCCCCGTCCTGAGTTGTGCCCTCATTCTTTTCCTCGGCTTGGCCCCGCTGGTGTCCAGCCAGGAGAAAACCGCGGATCGCCCCGAACTCTGCCAGGGAAATTACCTCAGCGAGCCGGCCGCCGAACATCAGCTGACCGAATTTGCTCGCGGCAGCGCTACGCTCGAGGAATGGCAGGCCCGCGCCCAACGAGTGCGAGCCGGCATCTTAAGGGGTGCCGGGTTGTGGCCTCCTCCCCAGAAATGCGTGCTCGATCCCATCGTTCACAGCCGGCGCGAATATCCTGGCTACAGCGTCGAAAATGTCGCCTTCGCGAGTCTTCCCGGATTCTTCGTGACCGGGAACCTTTACCGGCCGAAGACCGGAGAGCCGCCGTTCGCCGCCGTCCTTTGCCCCCATGGCCATTTCACCTATCCGGGAGGAGGCGGCCGGTTCCGTCCGGACATGCAAATCCGCTGCGCCATGCTGGCCCGGATGGGAGCCGTTGTTCTTTCTTATGACATGGTCGGGTGGGGGGACTCGACGCAGACAACCCATGCTCACCCTCTTGTCCTAGAGCTCCAGCTCTGGAACAGTATCCGCTGCCTCGACTTCCTGGAATCCTTGGGCGACATCGACATGAAACGGGTCGGGGTAACGGGGGCATCAGGCGGGGGAACGCAGAGTTTTCTTTTAGCCGCCGTGGATGACCGGGTGGCCGTGTCGGTCCCGGTCGTCATGGTCTCGGCCCACTTTTTCGGGGGCTGCGATTGCGAAAGTGGAATGCCCATTCACCGGAGCCTCGGCCACGTGACCAACAATGCCGACATCGCCGCTCTGGCTGCGCCCCGGCCGCAGCTCCTTATCTCCTGCGGCGAGGACTGGACCAAGAATACCCCTCGGGTCGAGTTTCCCTACATCCAGAATGTCTATCGGCTCTTTGGCTCCGCCGGCAAAGTCGAAAACGCCCACCTGGCCAATGAAGGCCATGATTACGGTCCCTCCAAGCGGGCGGCCGCCTACCGGTTTCTGGCGAAGCATCTTGGTCTTGACCTCCACCGGGTCTCCAATGACGTCTGTTTCGAGGGGATCGACGAAAGCGGTGTCGTCATCGAGCGGCCGGATTTGCTGCGTGTCTTTGACGCCCGCCACCCCAGGCCGCCTCATGCTCTCCAGGGCGACGAAGCGATCACCGCAGCCCTGATGGCGAGATGAGGAAGAGAATAAATTCCGCCGGACGCTTCTACCTGATCGGCAGCTTGCCCCTTCTCGATAGGGGCTGGGGACTTCTTTTGGGCCGGACGAGATGATCAACGCGGGACTCGGAGGCGAGGTGACTCCGGCCGGACTCAGCCGCATCGAGGAGGTAATCGCCGCCACCGATGCCCGGTACATTCTGATCATGGAAGGCACAAATGATGTCATCAATCCCCCCATCTCCATGGATACGGCGGCCTTCAACATCCAGGAGATGGCCAGAAAATGCCTGGAGGCGGTCCTTTTCCCGACCATAGCGACGATCGTTCCGCGGCACGACTGGCTCGGCGTCATGACGTACTACCATAAGCGTGTCCTCGATCTGAACGACCAGATCCGACAGGTCGCAGCCGCACTGCCCGTTTCTTTTGTCGACATGTATACGCTGTTCAACGAGTACCCCGAATCGGACGGCGGCGTCCTTTCCCTCCTTTCCGGAGACCTGAAGCATCCGAGTGAGAAGGGCTACCAGTTCATGGCCGAGGCCTGGCTTAATGAAATCAGAAATTACCTCTTCCCCCCTTACGATGTCCGTCTGAAAAGAATAGTTCCCAAAAGAGAGACACGCGAAGACGTCGTGATCAAGTCATCCCGCGTACCGAGGAAGCCTCGCCCGGCCGTCGTCCGAAAAACAGGGAATTTTCTGTTGTGGAAAGCCAACCCCAAGATCTTCAGTCCGGATAGGATCAAGGGCTACAATATCTATCGCGCGGCCAGAGATATTCCCGATGACAATTTTCGTTTCCTGGTCTTCATCTCCGATTTCCCCAGGTTCTTCGACAGCGGCTTTCAAGTGGTAGACCGATACAGCTATGTCATTTCGACGATCAGGGATGACGACGTCGAAGGTCCCTGCGCCGGACCCATCAACCGGTAGAAGTCGTTTCCGGCCAGCCATGATGATCGTCCGACGCCGACAGGGCATCTTGATCAACAGGTTTTTGGCGCTGGTCCGCCTTGACTTCGGCTATGCCCGGATCAAGCCGGCCGACCTTCACTTGATGCTCTTCGCCGGGCTCTTTCTTGTCCTGTTATACGGCGTGCTCTTCTACGGAGAGAGAAAGAAAGGGATTTCATGAAGATACTCTCGGGCCATTTCAATGCAACGTTCTCGGACCGGTCCGGTTTCTAAATAGAAGAGCCGTGTATTATAATTGAATCATGAAGACACCCCTCTTCAAGGGCCGGCCGGAGTTTCTCACCCACGGCCTCAGCCTGCTCGTCTCTCTCTTGATCCATACGGCGGCGCTCTACTTTCTCGTCACCCATTTCGTCTCCGTCCGGATCATTGATTTCGAGAATCCGGTCACGCCGGTCGTTATTGTACCGCCTCCGCCCCTCCAGCTCCCCGAAACCGCCCGAAATCCGGCCAACCTGCCCGAAGTGATCGAAGGATTTCCCGAGTTTCTTCCTTCCCGGACCCTCCCTCCGAGAACCGCCTTGCCTTCTCCCCCGGTCACGTTCTTTGAAGAGCCCGGGACACCGTCCCGGGTGGAGTCATTCGAGCCCAAATTCACGACGGGATTCCGGCTGGACCGGACCCCTCCGGAAAAGTCCGGGCTGACCTCGGGCGACCGGCTCCGTCTGCCCATCCAGGAAAGGATGAAAGGCTCCGTGGACGACCTAACCCGCCCGATAACTCCTCCCAAGGATGTGGATTGGCGGAAGTACCTCTCCGTCGGAGCGGGAGGCTCTCCAGGATACCTCTCCGGTCCATCGTCCAGGAGAAGCCGGGTCCGGAGCTCCCTTCGAAGCGGCTCGACGGTATCTGCCGACATCAGAAAATACAACCTCTCGCCCTGGGCCAGCAAGGTCGTTACGCTCATCCAGAAGAATTGGGAACTCCCCCCGACCCGGCCGGCCAACCCGGACTCGGCCGTCGAGATAGTCGTCGTCCTTCAAAAAAGCGGACAGATATCCGGACTCGAGGTCGTCGTCTCTTCGGACGACCAATCCTTTAACCAGGCGGCGCGCTTTGCCGTCGAGTTGAGCTCCCCGTTCCCCCCTCTGCCGGAGGATTTTCCCGCCGCGAGCCTCGAGATCTCGTTCGTTTTCTCGGTCCAATGAAAAAAGGAATCTTTTTCTTCGTTCTCTTGGCCACTCTCTGCGGACCTGTTCTGCCCGCTGACTGGAGGGCCGAGCTGAACAGCTTTTTTGGAGATGAGAAGACGGTCGACCACAGAGGGGCCGTCGGTTTCCTCCAGGGACAGATCGAATCACTCAGCAAAGAAGATAAACCAGTAGCCTGCGGCATGTTGGCCTACCTGCACGGCCAGCTCGGGGACAAGCGCAATGAGTACCAGCGACTGGGCGAGTATTTTGAGAAGTACGGAGCCGTCGGTATGGGCTTCACCTTCCTGCCCCTGTTCGTCCGGAACAGTGTGCTCCGCTATCTCCGGGATTGGCAGCTCCGTTACCCTTGGGTGTTCAAGATCGGTTTCGTGGTTCCCGGAGATACCGAGCCGGCGACTCTCCTGGCGAACCCCCCTGAGACAATCCTCCTCGGAGTCGAGATGGCCAGTGACGTCTACTATAAATTGATGGACGATGAGAAGGTCCTCAAGGGCGGCCGCTTCCACCGTGGCTTCAACGCGGTCGCCATCCAGGCCTGGAAGCTCTTCCGGAAGCCCGGAGTCTTCTCGCTCGTCCTGGAATTTAAGGCCGGGGACCTCATTGTCCAGAGGGAGCTCGCTATCGGTGTCCAGATGGATCAAGTCGGCATCATGGGAAAGCCCTCCGGGGGCCGCAAAGATGAGGAATTCCTCCTGGAAATGTATTTCGGAGCCGACCTTCTGGCCTCAAGCCGGAAAACCCTCCCTTCGGCTCGGGAAATGGGCATCGAAGCTCCTCCTCCGACAGGAAAGTACGACCCATTCGGCCCCGGCTACCAGAACGAGCCGAGAATCCCCAACTCCATTCCGATCATGGCCCTCCCGGCCGCCATCATGGAAGCCATCAAGGCGTTGAAAAAGAAGGACGAGGTAGAACCTGTCCCCCCGCCCAAGCTGCAGACGGACATGCTTGTCTCTTTCAAGCGCCCGAACGCCCGGGGCGACGACATCGAAGTCCGCGCCCGGGTTTCGCTCGGTCTGCAGGAGATACGTTTCCTCTCCTATTCGCTAGTCGACCGACCTCCTGGCGTTTAGGGGAACGTCCCCTAAAGATAAAACCGGTAAAGGATCCCCGCGCCCCATTCTGTCCCGCTCAGGTTGACCCGGAATCCTGGCTTGTCGGTCTCGACCCAACAGTATTTCACGTAGCCCTTGAGAGAAAGCCCGGAAGTCAGATGGACGTATGCTCCTCCGGTGAGGTGCAGCCCTATCTGACTCCCGCTCACGAAACCAATGGGAAACGTTTCGGCATAGGTTTCCTTGTAGGAGACATACTCGATCCCCGGGCCCAGGAAAAGCGCATATCTTCCGGTGTCATAGGAATAGCGGAGGGAGAGCAAGAGATCGGTCAGGCGGAGTCTGAGATCTTCCTCGGTGTAGGAAGTCTGGCCCTTCCTGCTGAGCGTTCGGGCGCCGGCCGCAACGTCCAGGCCGTGGGGGTCCCGGATCGGAAAACGAAGCGTCATCTCCGCTCCAAAAAACGGAGCGGCCTTGCCATAGAGATCCTGAAAGACCTCGTCCTGGAGAAAGTAAAAACCACCCAGAAGCCCGATGGTTAGGTATTTTTCCTCGTCCGGCAGCAGTCTGATCCGGGTTTGGGATTGGGACCAGACGGCTCCGTGATATAAAAGCATGAGGGCGAAAAGGAGGATTGATTTTTTCACAGCTCCCCCTTCAGGGTCTTTTTGACCCCCAGACGTCCGGTCCTTTCAACCTGAGTGCCGCCGTTGACTGAGATCGCGGCCGGGACGCTTTCCAGGCCCTGACTATCCACGGCGGTGATGGCAAAGCCATAGGCCTTGGTCCTGTCCATGTTCCGGATGGTGAAGGAGAACTGGGTTGCCGGCAACTCCGCCAGAAGGTTTTGCCCCTGATTCAGTTCATAGAGCCTGTAGCTCTGGACGTCGTTGTTGAGAGGATTCGGCTGCCAGGTCAACTCGATCAGCGTCTCGCGGTAGAAGAGGGCCTTGTTCTCGATCATCCGGCCCTGAAAATCGAGGGGGGGCGAGATCGAGGCCACCTGGATCTTCTGGCCGGGGGTGAGATCAGCATAGACGCTTTGGGTCCCGTCCGGGAAGGTCACCCTGAGGTCGTAGCGGGCGCCGCCCGCAGCCGGAGCCCCGAAATGGGCGGTTGGCTCATCCTGGCCGAGATAGCCGTATTCTCCGGTGATTTCACGGTGTCCCTTCAGGTATTCCTCCTCACCGGCGTGACCGGCCTGATAGAGGTCGAGCTTGGCGCCAATGCTGCCGATATGGCCCCGGGGATCGCTCATGACCTCGGCCTTGATCCAGTCGGAGTTATTGAGGTCGTTGCGGAAAAGCCGGTTATAGCCGTCCTTGTTGACGACATAAATGTCGAGGTCGCCGTCGTCGTCGAAATCCGCCAGAGCGGCCCCCCGGGGATCTTCAATCATCAGGGAATCATCGAGACCCGATTCGGACGTCGGCACGAGGGAGAAATGCCCTTCGCCGTCGTTGTCATAGACGTTCTCACCGGAGAGGTAGAGCTCGAGGTCGCCGTCGTTGTCGAAATCGCCGAAGCAGACCTGAAAGCCGCCGATCGCCCGATTCCAGCGGATCACCTCGTAGCGGTAATAGCTCTTCCCCGTATTCCTGTAGAGGGCAATCCGTCCGGTCCCGACAATCGCCAGGTCCAGGTCGCCGTCGTTATCCACATCCGCCCAGACAATACCGTTGTCGAATTCGCCGTTGCTGACCGAGATGCCGATCGGGCCGCCGACGTCCCGAAAATACCCTGTCCCGTTATTGCGGTAAACGGTCGAGGGCGGTCCCCACATGGCTTGGGCGATATCGATATCGCCGTCGTTGTCATAATCGCCCGTGGTCACCCCCTGAGTGAAACCAGTCCAATCGATACCCCGGAACTCCGCCGTGAATGTCCCGTCCCCGTTATTCATATAGAAGTTGGGAAGGCTCTGCGGAGGAGAGGGAAGAAGATTAAAGGGATCGGCGAAGCTGAGCGGGTTAGAAAAATAGAAGTCGATGTCGCCGTCGTTGTCGAAATCCGCGGCCGCCACACCCCGGGTCGTCAGGTCAACGGTCTGCGGCGGGATAATGGCGGAGGTGACGTCCTGGAAGAAAGCATTTCCGTTGTTCTGGTAAAGGTGGTTGTATGCGGGAGATATGCCGGCGTAGGTTGTGGAAGCGAAGAGGTCGAAGTCCCGGTCCCTGTCCCAGTCGACGAAAACGGCCCCGTGTGTCCCATCGGCGTAAGCGTCCGCAACTCCCCTGGCGCCCGCTTCGTCGACGAAATAGCTGCCGTAGTTGATGTACAGGATGTCGGCGACGGCCGCCACGCCCTGGGCCGCCTCGTTCTTCACGAAGAGATCGACACGGCCGTCTCCGTTGAGGTCCACCCAGGATACGCCATGCCCCCCGAAATAGCTATGTCCTTTGACCTGGAATTGTTCACTGACCTCGGTGAAATGAAGCTGGCCGAGGACCGGAACGGCGACGACGATCAACCCGAGCAACACGACACTGAGATGAACCGACAGACCAAGATTGCTATTGAGCTTATCCACGCTTCTCTCGTCAATATTGCCGATTTCCTGAAGAGTGTGCCAACAATGCGGCCGTTTGTCAAGAACACCATGGAGACCGGCGGGTCAGGAGAGCCGAGGGCTTTTTCGGGAAGTTGACTCGTCCCCTGACTTTCCCTATCATATGGGCAAAATTTGAACTTGAGAAAAAAACGGCGCGACCTGCTGCGCTTCCTCGGCGGCGCCATCGCCGTCCTGCTCGTCTGGTTCTTCGCCGTCTTTCTCCCCCTGGCCTCATCCTTCCGTAAAATCGGAAGCGGCTGGCTGGATCTCTCCTGGCCGGAGACGATCGGCCAGTTCTTCTTCAACATCTACCGCAATAACATGCACCGCTACATGAGCCTTGTCCCGGTGCTGTTCATCATCGCCCTCCTGTTCTACCGGTTTTGGATCGGTCTGGTCAAATACCCATCAGCGCTCTTCGCCTTTAACTATCTGGGCGTGAGGTTCTTCATCTATGGAGCAATCCTGGCTACCCTTTGGATGTGGCTAAAATCGACCCCACGTTTTGACCGGATCGCCACGGCCTCTGTTTTCGGCGTTCTGGCCCTCTCTTCGCTCACGGTCTATTATGCCCAGTTCTATAAAAAACCGGTCTATCAGCTCCAGGGTATTTCCAATTCCCTCAGTCAGCTGCCGCCGGATTCAGTGATCATGGGAAACGAAGCTCCCCGCCTCGCCCTGGAAACGGGATTCCGGAATTTCCCCGCTTTCGAGGGCTGGTTCAACGACCAGGACCCTTTCCGGAGGCAGCGGCCAACCCACCTGCTGACGCTGGACAAATACTGGGGGGGGCGAAATCAGATGGATCAAAAGGCGCTTCCCGGACATCGTCTCCAGGCTCAAGCTTCTGCGACAATTCCCGCTTTGGGATTCGACGGTGTCCCTTTACAAGGTCAATTACCCTGAGAGCTACTGAATAAGGGGGACAATCCGATGGCATTCCTGAAGAAAAGAAAAACCATCCTGGGAATTGTCGTCCTCATCCTGGCGGCGGCCATCACCTTCGTTTTCATCTATTTCGAGCTGGTTGCCCAGTTTCGCATCGGTGCCGGCTGGAAGGCGCAGATTCTCTGTTCAGGAGTCTTCGTCTCCGGACGGGATGCCGCCGCATTGCTTCGGGAGGACGTGCCCGTCCATCCGCTCCTGAAGTACATCGGCGCAAGAATAGATCATGACAAGAAGGAAGTCCGGGCTTCATTCCTAGGGCTGATCAAGAACAAGGCCGTCTATCATCCCCGGCTCGGAGGCATCCTGCTGTCCGGAGCTTCGGAAGACGCGATCCGCTCCTGGCCGGTCGACATTCCAGAGCCTCAGCCAGTCCATCCGGAATCCGTTCCCTGGCCAACCGGGGAATTTATCTCTGACGGCGCTATCCCTTCTGGCGTGGAGGGAGGACGGCTCGACAAGGTCGTCGACGATGTCTTCGCCGAGTCGGACCCGAATAACCCGCGACGCACCCGGGCTGTGCTCATCGTCCATGAGGACCGCATTATCGCTGAGCGTTATGAGCCCGGGATCACCCGGGACATGCCGCTTATCGGCTGGTCGATGACCAAGAGCGTGACTTCGACACTGGTGGGCATCTTAGCGGGGGCTGGGAAACTGTCGCCCCAGGCGCCCGCCCCGGTCCCGGAATGGGCCAATCCGGACGACCCGCGACGCACCATCACTCTCGAACAGCTTCTTTGGATGTCGAGCGGCCTCAGCTTCTCAGAGACGTACGCTGAAAAGCCTGTCTCGGATGTCCAGCTCATGCTCTTCACCCGGCCGGATACGGCCGCCTACGCCGCCCGGTCTCCCCTTGAGGCCGAACCCGGGACGAAGTGGCACTACTCAACGGGAACAACGGCCATCATTTCCCGGATCATCCGCGGGACGTTCGATGACGATCGCGCTTATCACGCTTTTCCGCGCCAGGCTCTGTTCAACAGGATTGGCATGCGAAGCGCCATCTTCGAGACCGACGCCTCAGGGACTTTCAACGGCGGCGCCTATCTCTATGCCTCGGCTAGGGACTGGGCCCGTCTTGGCCTTCTCTACATGAACGATGGGATCTGGGAAGGGGAACGTATCCTCCCCGAAGGCTGGGTCGCTTATTCCACCACACCCGCGCCCGTTTCGGAAAAAGGAGACTATGGAGCGCATATCTGGCTCAACGCGGGACCCCAGGGAAATCCGGCTGCGCGTCCCTTTCCTGACCTGCCCCAGGACCTGTATTACTTCGAGGGCTATCAGGGCCAGTTCGTAGGCATCATTCCCTCCCGCCGGCTCGTGGCCGTGCACCTGGGAATGCAAACCAAGGGGGAGTGGGACAAAATCGAATTTCTGACAAACGTGTTAAAGGCTATCCGGGAATAGCCTTTTTTTGGGGGGACGTTCAGGACGATCCCGTTTTCGACCCGGGTTGACATCGCTCTTCGTCATGGTCTACGATCTCTCCTGATCGGGGGTGTCAAGATCGCACCGCTGACGCGTTCATGGCCGGCGACGCCAGAAATGCGCGGCCAAAACCTGTTCGAAGGGGAAGCCAGGAATGGAAACAGGCCTTCGATCCAGAGGTCTGCGCAGCATCTTCAAGATTAAGCCCGGCGAGAGAAGGCTCGCCCTCCTTCTTTTTTCCTACTTTTTTCTCATCACCGCCCCCTATACAATTATCAAAGCCCTCCGGACGACCTCTTTCCTGGTGAGGGAGGGAGTCGGCGCCCTCCCTATCGCCTATCTCGTCACCGCCGTCGCCACCGGACTGGTCGTTCTTTTCCATTCCAAAACCCAGCTGCGAATGTCCACCCGGAACTTGATCAGCTCCAGCCTTCTTTTCTTCGCCCTTACCGGACTCATCATGCACTGGGTCCTGCAGACGGACTTCGGCCGGCGGAGCGCATTTATTTCGTATCTCTACTGGGCCTGGGCGGGCGTCCTGATCGTCGTCCTCCTCACCCATTTCTGGATGACCATCAACGAGATATTCAATCCCAGGAAAGCCAAGAGGCTGGTCGGGTTCTTCAATAGCGGCGGAATCCTGGGCGGTGTCCTGGGCGGGCTGCTAGTGGGATTGTTGAGCGAGGGGAGACTGGGAGTTTGGCTGATGCCGCTGGCCTGCCTCATGCTTTTCGGCGGCATTCTTGTAGTCAGGTCCATTTTCACGGTCCAACGGGAAAGGCCGGAGGTAGCCCCTGGCAGTCCGGCAGGGAGAGAAGTCGCGGGCGGGCAAAGGGCCGGTTTCAGGGACAGCTTTGACTCCGTCCGGAAGGACAAGTTCCTCGTCCTTATCGCCGGTATCATGGCCATCGGGGTTATCGTTTCGATCTGTATCGAATTCCAATTCCTCACAGCTGCCGACGTGCATTTCGACGGCCGCCCCAGCGCGCTCCAGTCTTTCTTCGGTTTCTTTGACCCCGCATTGACCATTTTCGCCTTTTTCCTCAATTTTTTGATGGCCGGGTATTTCATCAAGAAGCTGAAAATGGTGCGCAGCCTGCTGCTCACTCCCGCCGTGCTTCTTGTCTGCTCACTGGTCATCCTCCTCACTCCTTTCGCCCTGCTTCCCGGAATCCTCATCCGGGGCGCCGACGAAAGCCTGGCCTTCTCCCTGAATCATCCGGTCCGGGAAATCCTCTACATCCCCGTCGCCGCCCACCTGAGACACAAGGCCAAAGCGTTTATCGACATGTTCGTCAACCAGTTCGCCAAGGTCGCCGGGGCGTTTGTTCTTCTCGTCTTCGCCCTTCTCCTGAACAAAGAAGTTAAGGGTCTCACCCCCGGTTTTGACCGGGGGTTGGCTAAAGACTTGAGCTGGGTTATTATCGCCTTCCTGATCCCCTGGGCTCTGCTCGCTTTTAAAATCGGGAAAGAATATCTGGTGACTCTCAGGACGAACTTCCGGCCTCTCTGGGACCGGGCGGAGAAGACTTTAAAAGAAAAGCTCGACGTCGAATCCGCTAAACTGGTTTTCGACACCATCGACAGCCGGAATTTCAGCTCGGTCCTTTACGCCCTCCATCTATTTGACCTCCTGGCCCAGGATAAGCTCAGTCCGGAAACCGCGAAGATGATCGCCGATAAATCGTGGGAAGTCCAAGCCGCCGCCCTCAATGACCGTCTCGATGCCGAAGGGGCGGGTGGTTTTCCGGAAATATCCGGGGATGCCTTCACCGAGGCTGTCCTGACCGAGATCCCCATCATCCTGTCCTCGGACGACTACCAGCGCGCGATGAAATCCTACCTGGAAAAGGTCCTGAGCGAAAGCCCTGGCGCGGAGATCAAGAAGATGGAATTGGCCAAGCTCATCGGCTTGATGGATTCAGATGCGCCTCTGGCCGATCAGCTCAATCGGCTCATTGAGGACGAATCGCCGAACGTCTCCTGCCTGGCCCTGAGGAGCGCGGCCAGGCTCAAGAGAGAGGACGACATCCCGGCGATCATCCGAAAACTGGATAGTTTTGTCACCCTGGAGGATGCCGTCAGCGTCCTGCACAAATACGGCGATGCCGCCGTCGGAGCGCTCGAAGGAATCCTCCATGACGGCTCCAAGGGGACAGCCATTAGGATGGCTGCGGTCGAAGCCCTGACCAGGATTGGCACGCAGAAAGCTGTCCTGGTTCTGACCGAGGAACTGGAAAACGGAGCCGGCGATCTGGACGAAGGGGTCATCGATGCCCTCGACCGTGTCCGTTCGCAAAACCCCGACATCCAGTTGTCGGGGGGGGCGGCCAAAAGAAAAACCTTTGCTCTCTTGAAGAAATACTGTCAGACCTACCTCGATATCCAACGCCAGGATCCCGGCAAAGAGAGAGCCGGACTCCGGCGCCGCTATTTGGAATCCTATTTCGCCGATATTTTCAAGCTCCTGGGCTTATATTATCCGCAGGATGACATCCGCACGGTCTACCAGAACATCAAGACCGGGACGCAGAATTCTATGGCCAACGCAATCGAATGGCTCGACAACGCCCTGAAGAAAGATATGAGGGACGCTCTCGTTGCGATCGTCGAGGACTTGGACCCCGCGGAAAAAGCAAAGAGGTTCCAGAAAATTCTCAAGGATGTTCCTGTTCTCTAGCGAGGACAGGTCCATCGGCCGGAAGCTGCTGGCTCAGGCAACCGCGATTTTTTTCTCAATTCCTGATTCTGATATTATAATGGGGAGACCGGCTGACCAAAGCCCATTTTTCTAGGAGGACACATGAGAAATCGTTTCCAGAGGATCCCGCTGGTCCTGGCCTTTTTGGCCATCCTCGCCCTTCTGTCCAGTGCCGCCATATCGACAACGAAAACATCGCCATCGTCAGAGCGAGCGTACTTGTACAAAAGCACCTTCGTAAGAGCGGCGCCGGGAAGACTGCTCGACCTGATCGCCCTTTATAAAAACCGTTCGGCTTTCTATGATGCGTCTGGGGATGAACCTCCTTTCTGGTGGCGCCATACTCAAGGCGACCAATGGGATCTTATGCTTCTATTCCCCATGGAGAGCTACACAGAATACTATTCAGAAAAAAAGATTTCCCGGAGGAAGAAAGCCGGGCGCGTTGTCTCTCTTTCCGATCAGGAGTTCCTCCAAAGGCTCAACGCCTGCTCAGCCTGGCGGGAGGACATCTTTGTGCTCGGTCCTCCCCTCGAGGTTGTGAAAAAAGCGTTCAGCGGTACAGCCTACTACCATATCGAGATTTTCATCTCGCTCCCCGGTAAACAGGAAGAACTCTACAAGGAGCGCGAGATGGAAAATGTCTACCAAGTCGCCACCGGAAGGCCGGAGAACTTGATCTTCGTCCGGGACCAAGGAGCCGCCTGGGACCTCTTCACGCTCGGCTGCTACCGCGACCTCAAACACTGGGCTTCAAGCGCCGATATACCCAAGGAAAAGCGTGATTCGGCCGCGCGCCAGGCGGGTTTTAGCAGTCCCGACGAGATCGGGCCCTACATGAGGACGCTGATCGATATGCACCGGGACACGATGGGTGTGGCGATAAAGTAGGCTCTGCCAAAATCCTCAAAGGGAGGACCTGAAGAGGTCTTCCATGTCAGAACACTTGAGGCTGATTTTGGCTAAAAGAAATGCCGGTCTAAGCCGAGAGTATCCGCTCTGTCGGGATGTCACTATCTCTAATTACCGACCTGGCCCGGTCTGACCGAAGACGCCGTCGCATAGACGCCCCCTAGACGCGTAAACGCGATAGGCTTGACAGCGCGGCCGGAATTTACCCATACTCAAGGCGATGAAAAAGAGCCTGGGCATCCGGAATAACGGGCTTTTGATCATCCTTTCGCTAGGGCTCTCTCTCTTCCTCGATATCTATCTCCAGAGCGCCCGATACACCATCCTCGATCATTCCTATAAGCCGAAACTGATCATCCTCTTCTTTTGGGCCGGGGCTTTCGTCCTGGTCTACGGCCTGTCACGCAATCTGGCCCGCTGGGAGGCGTCCTACTTCGGAGCCGACCAGGAGTTCTGGCGGAGACGCTTCGGCCTGTCCTCCCTGCCTCTCCTCCTCTTTCTTCTCTGCCCCTGGCTCCTCCATTTTTACACCACCAACGGAGACCTCCGGGCCCGGCTTCGCTCTCTGGCCGCCCTAGCCGTCCTGGGAACGCTTTCCCTTCATCTCTCCTGGTTCGCCCGTTTCCTGGTTAAACAGGGTTCCTTGTTCGACCGGGCTGTCTCCCGGTTCTCCTCCATGTCCCGCCGCCGTCGGCTTCTGGCTCTCTTCCTCATCTCTTTTCTCATCTATCAGGCTGCCGGCCTCATCCTCGTCTGGGAGGGGACTTCGTTTTCGGGAGACGAGCCTTTTTACCTCCTCACCACGCACAGCCTTCTCCGGGACGGCGATATCAACGTGGCCAATAACTACGCCAGTCAGGACTACTTTCACTTCTACTCAAGAAAGGACCACCCCAGGCTGAAGCTGGGTATCTACGGACGCCAGGGCAAAAAAGGCAAGGGCTATATCTATCCCATCAACCTTCCCGGAATTTCCGTCCTGATGCTTCCTTTCTACTGGTTGAGCCAGCTCTTTTCCGGCAGGTGGCTCACTTTCATCCTGAAAACGAGTCTGTCTTTCTGGGCGTCACTGCTGGGGATTCAGGTCTATCTCTATGCCCGGGAGCACTGGGAAAGAGAGCGCCTTTCCCTGGGCTTGTGGGCGCTCTACTCTTTCAGCGCGCCCGTACTCTTTTACGCCGTCCACCTCTACCCTGAAATTCCCATCGCCTTCTTCTCCTTCACAATTTTCCGGAAAGTCAGCGGCCGGACGCCCCTTTCCTCCCGGCAGATGGTCCTCTGCGGATTCCTGCTCGGTCTCTTCCCCTGGTTCGGCCTGAAGTACAGCTTTATTTTCTATCCGCTTTTGCTGGTCTCCCTGTATTTCCTGGTCAAAGAGCAGCAACACCGGTTTGGGGCCCTGGCCTTCGCCGTCTTCCCGGTCCTCTCTATGGCTCTTTTCTATGGATTCGTCCATTCCCTCTACGGGACCTTCTCTCCGATCGCCGTCTACGAAGGGGTGTTGTCTCCGCAGCGAACGGAGGCGTTTAAACAACTTCTCCTGAGCATCCCCCTCCGCGCCCGGGTCGACACCTTCCTGGATTATTTCCTCGACCAGCGGGACGGGCTACTTCTTTACTCTCCCTTATATGTCTTCGCGCTCCTGGGATTCGTGGAGATTTACCGCCGGAAAAAACGGGATTTCTGGAGCCTGCTTTTCATCGGGCTCCCCTTCCTCCTCAACTATGCGCTCTTCACCCACCGCCAGGGCTCCTCTCCGCAAGGCCGGGTGCTGACGCCCCTCTCCTGGATCCTGGTCATCGCCGTCGGGTATTTCCTGGTCCACAACCGCTGGAGGATTTTTTCTTTCCTCTTCGGCCTCGCCGCCGCCGCCGGTTTCCTCGTCGCCGCGACCCTTCTCGCCCATCCCCCCTTTCTCTACCAGCCGACCACCCATGAGTTCACCTCCCGGCCGGGCGAGTTTTTTGCCTATCTCGGAAACCTGCATATCTTCATTCCGCCCTACCTCCCATCGTTCATCAAGGTCGATAACAGCCGGTATCTTCCCAATTACCTCTGGCTGGCCGCGCTCATCGTTTTTTTGCTGGCCTATATTTTTTCCAGAAAAGAGCGGCCGCTCGGCCGGTCCGTCCCCGCACTTTTCGTCTCGGTTGTCCTCGCCGCCGGCTTTTTCCTCTGGGCCATTTTCCCCCGCAACCCGCGCTATCCGTTTAGGACCATCGACTATTCCGCCCAAAGCTCCCTCGGATTTTACACCTTTCCAATGGGAAGAGGAGTGGTCGCCAAGGAAGCCGGCGATTTCTACCTCCACCTCGAGAAACCATACAGGCTTCTGTTCAGCTCCGGGAAAAAGCTCGAAGCCGTCAAGCTCCGCTTCGGCTCCGCGGCCGGGGAATATGACCTGGAGATGCGGCAATTCGACCTCCCCCTCTGGAAAGGGACCGTGGCCTCCGAAGTCCGGGAGATTGTCTTCCGGCCGGCCGCGGCTTATGCGCTCAAGAATCTCAACCTTTATGAGATCGACCTCCGCCTCGTCCACCGCTCGGCCGAATCGATGCTTCTCGAGCCATTCCTTTTCCAGGTCCTCCCGTGGCGAGACTGAAGCGCGGATAGGCATCGAGGTCGAGAGAGAGAGACGGTTTCTTCTTCCCCCTCATCTTCTCGGCCGCCAGCGCCGCCACCATAGCGGCGTTGTCGGTGCAGAGCTGAGGCGAGGGGATGAAGGCGTTCAGTCCGGACGCCCGCGCCATCTCTCCGAACTCGGCCCTGAGTCTCTTGTTGCGGGCGACGCCTCCGCAGAGGATAAGTGAAGCGGGCCGGAACTTATCGACCGCCCTGATGACATTCTCCAGGAGAGCCCGGACGACCGCGGCTTCGAAGCTCGCCAGGAAGTCGGGAAGAAGGGGATGATGAGTCGACATCTTCGTCTCGCCGATCCACCTCAGGGCGGCCGTCTTCAGGCCGCTGAAACTGAAATCCAGACTTTGGTCCTTCATCCGCGGAAGGGCGTAAGTGAACCTCTCCGGATCTCCTCCGGCCGAGAGCCGTTCGATCACCGGGCCCCCCGGGTATCCCAGGCCGAGATACTTGGCGATTTTGTCCAGCGCCTCACCGGCCGCATCATCCCTCGTCCTGCCGAGGAGCTTAAAATGAAGCCTCCCTTTCTTTTGGAACAGCGATGTATGGCCGCCGGATACAAGAAGGGCAAGGGCGGGAAAGGGGATCTCGGGATTTTCCAGGAAAGCGGACTCCATATGGGCTTCGAGATGGTCGATGCCCAGGAGGGGCTTCCGATAAAAGTAGGCCAGACCCTTGGCGAAGGAGAGCCCGACGAGGAGGGAACCGATCAGTCCGGGCCCTTGAGTGACAGCAAAGACATCGATGTCCGCGATCGTCAGGGAAGCCCGGCCCAGACTCTCGGCGACGATATAGCCGATCGACCGGAGATGCTGGCGCGAGGCCAGTTCGGGGACGACGCCGCCGTAAGGTGCGTGCACTTCGTCCTGGGAGAGGACGACGCTGCTCAAGACCCGGCGCTCGGCCGTAACCACGGCGGCGGCCGTCTCATCGCAGGAGGTCTCGATCGCGAGTATTTTCACCACCCTCTCCCAAATCCTCCCCCATCAAGGGGGAGGGGTAGAATCATCAAAATTCCAATGGGGATACTCACCATAATTCCTTCGCTATCCTCTCCCATCCCCCCGTCATCAGCCTTCCTTCGTCTGCCAATCTCTCAGACTGCTTCTGTAGGGCGGACGGGAGATCCCTTTTTCGCTGATTATCGCGGTGACGAGTTTCGCCGGAACGACATCGAAAGCCGGGTTCCGGACTCGGACATCGGGCAGGGTGACCGGACAGCCTCCTGCCTTGCGGACTTCATCACCCGGACGCTCCTCGATCGGGACCTCGGCACCGCTGCGCAGGCTAAAATCAAAGGTGTTGAGCGGCGCCGCCACGTAGAAAGGAAGGCCATGATGTTTGGCCAGGACGGCCAGGGAATAGGTCCCGATCTTGTTAGCGGCGTCTCCGTTCCGGGCGATGCGGTCAGCCCCCGTGATGACCCTGTCGATCTCGCCTTTTTTCATTAGCCAGCCGGCCGTGCTATCGGTGATCAGGGTGATCGGAATCCCGAGCCTGTCGAGCTCCCAGGCGGTCAGGCGGGATCCTTGGAGGAATGGCCTGGTCTCACCCACAATGATATGGATCTTCTTGCCCTCTTCGAAGGCGGCCCGGATGACCCCGATCGCCGTCCCGTAGCCGGCCGTGGCCAGGCCCCCGGCGTTGCAGTGGGTTAGGACGGAGTCTCCGTCCTCGATCAGGTCCTTCCCAAAAGAGCCGATTTTCTTATTGGTCTCCAGATCTTCCGCTTCGATGGCTTGGGCCTCCCGGAGCAGCCGCAAACCGAGCGCGCCGCAAGGCAGGAGCTTGTTCTCCAAATAGACGCGTCTCATCCTTTCCATCGCCCAGAACAGGTTGCGGGCCGTTGGCCTTGTCCTGGAGAGCCTCTGGACGACCCGGTCGAACTCCCTCCCGAGGTCTTCGGTCGGCGCTGCGTTCATGACGCCCAAAGCGACTCCATAGGCGGCCGCGATCCCGATGGCCGGGGCGCCGCGGATGACCATCGTTTCGATGGCCCGGGAGACATCTTCCTCATTTCGACATTCGACATAGCTCTCCTCGAGCGGCAGCTTCCGCTGGTCGATCATGACCACTTTTCCATCTTGCCATTCGATCGTTGGCTTCATTGGCGCCTCGCAATTCAAAGAATATTGTGCTTTCCCATTTTTATCTAGTCTGAGCGGCCAGTTTTTTCGGCCTGAGCGCTTGAGCGAGCAGGTCCAACGCCGCGTAGAGGACGACGCCGAAAACCACCCACTTGATCATCTCCATATCCATGTTTTTAACGAGATAAACGGCCGCAGCCACGCCCAAGAGTCCGACGGTCGAGATCCAGAGAGTCGGCTTCCGGCTGTAGCCGCCGAGCCGGACGAATTCCATCGACCCGACAGCGCAGGAGAATGTGCACCCTCCCATCATGATCGGGAAAGCCACTCTGGGGTCGATCCCGAGAGCATACACCGTGGCCATGGTCGGAGCATAGGAGCCGATGCCGATGTTGTTCAGAGATCCATAGATGAATACGGCCGCCGCGGCCAGCGCCAGCTTGAGGCCCGTCAGGCCGGTGAGGCTCCCCCCCGACGGGATAATTTGGAGCTTCCCCGCCAGGATGAAGAAGGCCGCGCAGAGAAGTCCGATGGCTATCCCCAGCCGGATCTTGCCCACAGGAAGCCGGACGACGATCCGCGGGGTCAGGTAGGAGCCGGTCGTCTGGGCGACGATCAACACAATAAGAGTGAAGGCGTCGACCTTGATGACGGTGATATAGGCCAGAGCCATGAAAGCCACGGGGATGACGCAGGCGGCGTTCAGCGTCCCGGGGATCTTTTTGTCTTCGACGGTCTTAGTCAGGCGGAAGGCCACTGTGTTGAAGGCGAAGTCGGAAACGCCGAAGGTGCCCAGGAATTGGGAGACGAGACCTAGGGCCATAAAGAACAGGTTCGACCCCGGCTCTCTCCATATTTCGGATTTGTGCCGGATGAGGTCGGCGAACAGCCGGTAGAGGTACAGCCCGTTCACCATGACGATGAGCGCCAGGATGGCCTTGATCACGGGGCAGATTGTATAAGAACTCGGCCGGAAGATAAAGACCGGGCGATCCCTTTGTCGGCTCTGTGGCGGAAAGTGTGGTTGATTCCAGGCTATGGAGGGGATCAGCCGCAATCGGCCGCAGCGACCATTGA